>NZ_JBOFOR010000027.1:0-4292 GCF_051659545.1 Romboutsia sp.
GCAGATGCCTCTAATTTAGTTCCATCGATAGCTACTAATTCTTTTCCATATAGTCCTAAATCTATGCAATATCCCACAAAGTTATTAAATAATTTTTCTAGTGAATCTATATTATCTTTTCTAAAATCACTAATAACTCTGTACTTCGGCTTTACATCTTTAAGTAATCAAATAACTTCTCTATTAATGATACATTGTTTAGCTAATTTTCTTGAAGATCTTATTCCGTTGAAATACCCATAAATATATAATTTTAATAAATCCTTCGGATCAAAAGCCGGTCTTCCTGTAGTCTTATTATTAGGGACTTTTAGCACAGCCTGCCGGGGGTGCGTAACTTGACACTTTGTGTCAAGTTCATACTATCTATTATAGGGGGAGTTGATGGTATAACTGTTGCAAAATCAACTGAGTTTATTTATCGGAATGTATTTCTATACCCTTAGTTAAAAGCTAGTAATATTTTAGAAATAACTCAATGCGGTAATTATGAAAAAGTAATCCAAACTATTGGAATTAGATGAATTTTGTTAAGTTCATGCTAACTAGATGGCATGTAAATTATATTGAATTAATTATTAATTTTAGGTTATATTTAGAACGAAATTTAAATAATAATTTACCTATGTCTGTTAAATTAGATATATAATATATAATATATTTAAGACCTAGATTAAAATTAGATATTGATATAGAAAAGGAGAGCTTATAATTATGATGAATGTAAATCGTGAAAAATGTATTGCATGTGGACTGTGTATTAAAGATTGTCCAGTAAAGTGTATAAAACTTATAGAGGGTAAAGCAGAGGTAAACAATGATAGATGTATGAAGTGTGGTCATTGTATAGCTATATGCCCAGTGAATGCAGTAACTACAGATGAATATAATATGAACGAAGTAAAAGAATATGACAAAGAAAACTTTGAAGTAAATCCAGAGAATCTACTAAACTTTATAAAATTTAGAAGATCAGTAAGAAACTTTAAAAATATAGATGTAGAAAATGATAAGATAGAAAAAATAATTGAAGCAGGAAGATTTACTCAAACATCAACAAATAGCCAGGATGTATCTTACATAGTAGTAAAAGAACAAAAAGAAGAATTAAGGGTAATGGTATTAGAAAGTCTAAACAATATGGGACAAAATATTTTAAACAACTTAAATGAACAAACAAAGCCATTTGAAACATATGCTAAAATGTGGGTTTCAATGTATAATGCATATAAAAATAATAAAGATGCAGAAGATAGAATATTCTTCAACGCTCCAGCGGTAATACTAGTAGTATCAAAGACTCCTATAAATGGAGGATTAGCATCTACTAATATGGAACTGATGACTAATGCACTTGGTTTAGGAACTTTTTATAGTGGATTTTTAGTAAGATCATCTCAAGGTAATCATAAAATGAGAGAGCTATTAGGATTAAAGGATGGAGAAGAAATAATTACATGTATGGTGATAGGATATCCAGATGTTAAGTATCAAAGAACTGTACCTAGAAAAACTCCACAAATTACTTGGAAATAGATATAAGGAAATTAAATTAGAGTTAGCTCGCGGAGGAGAGTAGCAAGCCAAGATATTGAAATGCCTTGACTATGACCTCCAGGGGTGCACAATTTGAAGGGTTTTGTCAAATTCGTTCTAACTAAGTAGCATGTAAATTACATTGAATTAATTATTAATATATAATAGTTTTTAAATATTGTAGGTGGAAAATGACCATATATTTAAATACAAATAAATGCTTAGAAAACTACAAAATATTAAATAGAAGCAAATATTTTGTAGATAAGTCATCAATTATAGAAAAAATAAATGAACTCATAGGAACAACAGATAGATATTTGTGTATAACAAGACCAAGAAGATTTGGAAAATCCTCTGTAGTTGATATGCTAGGTGCATATTATTCAAAGGCAGTCTACTCAAAAGATATATTTGATGAATGGGATTACATTTTTAATAATAATCTTTTTACAGAAAACCAAGATGACTACCTAGGTTTTTTATCTTATAATGAAGGTTATCTAAAAATACCAAACAAATAGATAATGCAAGAATTTGAAAAAGCTCTAGCTGATGAATCTTTTGGATATGTTTCAGAGATACCAATATTAAAATATAGTGATGAAAACAGTCTTTCATGTGTACTTACACGTGCATACCTTTCAGCAAGAGATACCTACAGAGTGGAAATATAAAAAAGTACTAGCAGTAGCTATTTGTTATAATTCAAATACTAAAGAGCATAGTTGTATAATAGAAAAAATTTAAATATGAATATTCCTTAGTCTAGTTTATAGATTAGGGTATAGGCTACAACCCCTGGAAGTCTGCGTTCCTTGGCTATGACCTTTAATTAATAAAATAGTAGGAGCATAAGCTTCTACTATTTTATTAATTAGATTTATTTACATATAGATACATATCTTTTAAAATTATTATTCTTATGAATACAGCATTGATCGACTATGTTAAATCCGGATGAAATCACAAGATTATCCATATCTTCAAATGTAATTAGTACAAGCTTTTTAGCTATTCTACGTGATGTTTTTATAATATTTATTTGTTCCTCTAATGTTACTGATGAAAATAATCCATATGGTATATCTATTATAGCAACATCATACTCGCCTTTTATTGTATTCATATCTCCTATGGTAATGATATCTTTGTTATATCCAAAATACTCTAAATTCCTTCTTGCATTTAAAGCTATTGGTTCGTTTAATTCGTACCCTGAAACATTGATACCTAAGTTTAGCGCTTCAATAACAACTGTACCAACTCCACAGCATGGGTCAATTAATCTACAATCTAACTCATTTCCAACAGCAATATTCACTATAGACTGTGCCACTTTTATACTTAGAGCATTAGAGTATGAGCACGGCTTATCATCATAGGTATATCTAGTGCCATTATTTTTTTTGTATTCTCCAAATATCCATTTATCCTTAATCTTAGATATAGCTAGGACTACTGTATATTTATGCAAATCTGAAGAACCTGTAATTGAACTTCCAATATATTTAGCACCTTTCATACGTTCTTCATATTCAACGTCTCCATCTTCTGATTTTATATAAATAACCTTAAAATCATCATATTTAACATTATCTTTCTTAATTCTATATGAAATTTCTTCTAAAGAATCTGCGGAGTATTTTATTGATATACTATGTTTTATAAATGGACTTCTCGATGGATCAATATATCTATTAGTGAAAATATATTTTTTATCTGTAACTTCTTCAAATAAAGATCTCATCTCCATTTCACACAATTCTTTTTCATATCTATGATAATTAATAATATAAAAATATTTGTTAAAACTATCCTCTTTATTATTTATTATTTCTTTAGTCATTGGTTGCCATCCTTTTATATTTGTGTCTGTACATATAGCTTATATTTTCATTATAACATTTTGTCGACTGTTTAGTACATATAGATGTACTATTCCCACTTCATAGCCTAGAATAAAAAAACAGCATTTTGATTAGCAAGTCCATATATTGAAATGACTGGGCTACACCCCCTGAGGTTAAATGGATTTATGTAAAAAGATAATAAACTTAAAATATAGACACTTAGAATAAAATATATTAAAACTACCTGCTATTAAGTGGGTATTTTTAGGAATTAAAGGCTTAACAAGCACAAATAAAACCTCGAGAAAATGATTTTTATACAATATAGAAATCATAGTCTTGAGGTTTAAATGTTAATTAAAAATTTTCATATTCAAAATCATATATTTAATATTTATGATAGTATGCTAAACTTAACAGCCACAATGTGGACAACAAGGCTTAGGCTGTGGAGCTGGACAACAACAAGGCTTAGGTTGTGGACAAGGCTTAGGTTGTGGAGCTGGACAACAACAAGGCTTAGGTTGTGGACAAGGCTTAGGCTGTGGAGTTGGACAACAACAAGGCTTAGGTTGTGGACAAGGCTTAGGTTGTGGAGCTGGACAACAACAAGGCTTAGGCTTTGGACATATACGGTTCATTAAAACACCCCCTTATATAATGTATTAAGTGATTACTAGCCACTTAATACATTATATTATTTAAAACTAAATATGTGACATAATATGTTTAAATAAGTCGAATAAATAATTATTTAGAGATAACTATATATATTCTAAATGAAAACATTCAAATGTAATTACTTTCATATATATAATTTTTCAAGTAAGAGAAATAATAGTATTATCTGAAAATATAAAGGTAGGTAATACAAATGATAAAATTCAATGAAGATGTTAATAT
>NZ_JBOFOR010000028.1:0-1646 GCF_051659545.1 Romboutsia sp.
ACTTCAACTCCAGCAATAGACTGAGGCTCACATACAAATAACAATTCATTTATTTCATATTTTTTCACTTCAGAAACAACCTTACTCATAAGCTCTTTAAAGCAACCTTTTTTTCTATACTTAGGCAAAGTATATGCAGATACCTCTGCTTCATTTTTAGTAGGTGCAAATAAAGATATATAGCTTACAAGCTTATTGTCTTTGTAGTAGGCAAAGATATTGTTCATATCAGAATTAAAATTCATACTACTATCTAAAAATACTCCACCCTCTAATTCATCCTGCTTTCTACAAGCTGTTTGCAATTTTTTTATATCTTTTATCATATCCTTATTAGGTCTATTTGTTTGTTTTATTATCATATTACAATCTCCATTCTTTAATCTAAAATGTTAGGCATATCAAAATAAATAATACTCTTTAAACTGTATTATTATCTTAATATGCCTAATTATCTAAGCTAAAATTCTATCTATACATTCTTTTACCGTATCTACATGATTATTTGCTTCAATCTTTACTAAAGCTTCTGCATTGTTAAAGGTAAAGCTATTTTCCGTAATTTTAAACATAGATATATCATTAAAAGAATCACCTATAGTATATAATTTCTCGACATCTCCACCATCTATCTCAAGTACTCTATTGATTCCATTACCCTTAGAGCAATCTTTAGGTGCAATATCTATAAAGTATTGATTTCTAAATACCTCTAATTTATCTTCATACATACAAGCTATTCTATCTCTAATTTCTTGAGCTCTTTGTATGCATCTATCTCTTGTAAATAAACTAATTGTTGTATATTTTCTACTTTCAGTTAAAATATCTTCTCTAGATGCTATCTTTTGAAAATAATTCATATGCTCTTCTATATCATCTGTTGTTATTGGGTCTATTAAATAATTTATATTTTCAGCTTCAAAATGCATACAGCATTTTTCTTCATTCATAAAATTTCTAAGTAAGTCTTGTCCAATATAACTATTTATGTAATTTTCATATACTACATTCTTATCTTTATCCAAAATTATTGAGCCATTACATCCAACTGCATAATCATATTCTATTTCAGGATAATTCTTAAAAGCTTCCTCTATCCCTCTTATGCTTCTACCTGTTGAGACAATAAATTTATAGCCTTTGGCTTTTAATTTTATTATTGCATCTCTATCTTCTTTACTAATTTCACCATTATGGACTAATGTACCATCTAAATCACTAGCTAAATATTTCATATACTACCTCTTATACTTTCGCTTTATTCCACTAATATTATACCACAACTTGTCCATTTCCTATTTTCATAATTTAAAATTAACAAAAAATCTAGGAGTGATTCAATATTACCTATATTATTCAATAAGTGGTGCACGTTACATTACTTGCTTGTTATACAAGTTAGATATCTTAAAGATTAAAGGTTGTTGGCTTTCCAACACCTTTAATCTTTAATTATTGCTAGTATTATTTATTTCTATTTAGTATATTTAATATGAAGAAGCTCATGAGCCTTACCTTTTCCTGGTTCTCCCATAAAGGTATCATACATTTTTTTCATTGAGGCATTATCATGTGATTTTCTCTTTGTAAGTTTTTTATCTTGATTATATAAAACTGACGCTCTCACAGTTCTTATATCCATT
>NZ_JBOFOR010000029.1:0-12183 GCF_051659545.1 Romboutsia sp.
ACCTTTTATAACTACAACAAATTTAAAGAAAAGGTGAATAAAATAATGTCAAGTGTTTTTAATGTACCAATGAAATTACAATTATTAGCATCAGATGAAACGACAGATGAAACGACAGATGAAAAAATATTAAAATTACAACAACAAATAATTAAATTGAATGAAGTAACAACAGAAAATGAAAAATTAAAAGATATGAATGAAAAGTTATTCACTAAAAATCAAGAATATTTTCTAAAAATAACAAATGACACTACAATAAATGAAACACATGAAATAAATGAATACGAAGAATTTCTTGGAAAAGATTTTTACGATAAATTATCAAATAAAGAAAAGAAACAAATAAAAACTATATTAGAAGGAGATGACGAATAATGGCAATACAACCAACAGCTACATTAACGCAAACTAAACAAGAATTTCTAAATTCAGTATTAAATAAAATAGGTAAACAAGAATTTTCAAATACAGTATATAAAAATCCATTAACAAGAATAATAGGTGAATTTATAGAAGGAGCAACAGACATAGAGGAAATATATGTAGAACGTAGTACAGATGTAGGATACGACCCTAGCGGTGCTAATGTATTAGATAGAACAAAACCTACTACATTCGTACAATATCACACTAACACAGTTGACCATGGATATGACGCTACAATACAAAATAAACAAATGAGAAAAGGATTCACAACTAAATCAGCATTATCAACAATGGCTAATACTATATTAAATCAACTACATACGGGAAAAGAAGTAGACGAATACACAGACTGTTTAAATACATTAAAGGCATTAGTATCATCACCTCAAGGTGAAAAAGATAATATAATATCAGTAAAACCAATCGCAGATGAAACATCATCAAAAGCCTTCGTAAAAGCTATAAAGAAAACAATACCTAAAATGACAGAATATTCAAATGTATTTTCAGATAAAACGAATTATGCAAAATCAAGCGATTTAATATTATTCATAGATTCAGATGTTGAGGTTGAAACGGAAGTAGAATGGTTAGCTGGTGCATTTAATTTATCAGTTGCACAATTAAATGAAACTACTAAAATGGTAATACCTAACCTAAAATCAAAAATAGGTGCTATCGGTGTATTATGCCATCATAAATGTTTAAAAATAAACCCAACATACTATGATATTGATTCAATTAAAAACACAAAAGGTAAATTTATAAACTATCATCTTGTAACTGAAACATTACTTTCATATACAACTTGGTATCCATATGCAATAATAAAAGACGACCTAGTTTAGGAGGTGAGGGTGGGTAAAACCACCCTTTAAATATGATAAAACTAATTAAAAATTATACTTATGATAATAAATACGACTACATAAAACTACACGACACAAAAACATCACAAAATGACTATTTCAATTCTTTTCAAAATATATTAATTGATGAAGGAGCAGAAGAAGGATATATTCGTGAAGGTGAAACATTCATAATAGATTATAATTACGACTATTTAGTATCAGAAGGCATTAACTATGTAATATGGAATAATGGATTTAAAGACCTTTATTGCTTCATAATAAGAAAAGAATACATTGATGAAGAAATGACAAGATTACATTACGAAATAGATGTGTTAAATACATTCTTATTTGATATAACAATAAAAAAATCATTTGTAGAACGTAAAAAATGTACAATATCTGAAATAACTAATTTCGACGAAGGGTTAAACATAGGAGAACACACAATATCACAAACAGTAACAAAAATGGATAAACAATATAAATGGTTCGCTATGTTTAATGGGATAAAACAACAACAATTAACTTTTGAAAATAATAAATTAACAGGTGTATCAACACTACCAAGTCCGACAATGAAACCTCTAACTATAATAGATGGTATTCAATATCCATTACATTTCATGGAACTTGAAACATCATACCCTGAACCAACTTATACATTAATGGATACAGACGGTTCGGAAGGTGGAGGTTCTGTTGGTGGCGATTGGCGAAATGGCATAATTTCATCAAGTGGATTTAGATTTATAAAAGGTTATGAAGGTTTTGCACCTTCTAAATATCAAGATTCAGGTGGTTATTGGACAATTGCATATGGAGTAACAGCACATGGAGAACCGAACATATACAATGACTTAGTAAGCAAATCACCAATCACAGAACAAATGGGAGCTGAAATATCTTTCAACCTTAAAAACACAAATTACGGAAATGTAATAAAAAACCTTTTAATAGTAGGTGGTATAACAGAACAATATCAATTTGACGCACTTTTATCACTATCTTATAATTGTGGAGTAGGTACAATTACAGGTTCTGGATATCATACTGATGTGTGGGAAGCAATAAAAAAAGACCCCACAAATGAAAATTACATTCGTACTGTATGGGAAAATTTCAAAATAACATCTAATGGAATACCATTAGAAGGTTTAAGATTACGAAGAATACAAGAATGTAATATGTTTTTTAATAAAAAATATGAAGTTAGAAAAATATCAACTATAAACGTAAACGGAGGTATAAACGGATATGTTACAGAAAATGACGGGAACGGGTGGCTTCCAAATTAATATTCCACACTTACCAACTACACTAAGCGACCACCCTTCATTAGTTGGAATTATACGCTTACCTTTTTGTAATACATTTAGTCAAAAATCAGACATTACATTACCTATTTACGTTGAAAATAAATGGAAAATGGTAACACAAATAGTGGAATTAGCAACAGAAATAACACAAATCACCTTCGAAGATACACCATTTACAGTACCTAAAACAAATATAACAGATTTTTACCCTTATACATATTATGTGTTAACAGACGGTGAATGTGAACCATTAGTAATGCACCCTCAGTATATGCCTTCACAGTGCACAATAAAAGGAAGATACGCATTATCACATCAACCTATTGAAAGATATTTCATAGAAGGGTATAAAGGTGATAATAATGGTAGTGTATATAATATAACAAATCTTAATCAAATGATGTTACCCACAGCAACTAATGAAGGGACTAACTATATGAATGCAAATGCAAATACTATAATGCAAAATAGGAAGTCAACAGTAACATCAAATATTATGTCTGCTATAAGTGGTGTCGGTCAAACTATTGGTGCTGGAGCTACTATGGGACCAGGTGCTGGAATAGGTGTTGGATTAAATAGTGTAGCAAATTCAATAAATGGTTTAAATGAAATAAAAAATATAGATGCAAGAAATCAAGATACATTATTAACTCCAAACTCAATATCATCATTTGGAACACCTTCATCAAGGATAGCATTTGATTGTGATAGTGTAAAAGTGATTAAATATTCAATAAAAGATAATGTAAAAAATAAAATAAATAATTTTGTAAATAGATATGGTAATAAATATAACAACTATGATACTATCGACATTAAAAATTATAAAGGATATATAAAATTCATTAGTCCAGACATTGACGGAAAAATAGATAATATATATACAGATAAAATAATATCAATATTAGAAAGGGGTGTATTCATTGAGTAAAGATAATGCAATTAATAGAGAAGAAGAGCTATTAAGTGAATTTTTAAATCTAGCTATAAAACGTTTTAAATGGTCTAATTTACCTTTAGGTTTAACAACGGATAGGCTAGAGGAAATGTTAATTTCACACGGTTTACTAGGTGGTTTTATAAATGAAACGGGACTTCTTACAATTCTGCCTATGCACGGTGTATCAAAAGTAAATGTATACAATGAATTTAACGAATACCGTCTATATGGTTTCAATGGCTATGATAAACAAGTATCGAGTGATGAAGTGTGCAGACTAAAAAATAATCCTACTAGTTCAACAGATATTGAAACATTGTCAATATTTGCAAAGAGAATATCAGATATAGAGTCAACTCAAGAAGTGAACCTTTTTCAAATGAATATACCCAAAATTATTGCTACGTCACGCGACGGTATATTAACAGCTAAAAATATTATAAAGAAAATACAAGACTTTAAATTTGTTGTATTCACTAGAGAAAAAGGTATTTCTTCACAAATGAAACAAGATGATATTCTTGATAATACAGTTCCTTATCTACTAGATAAATTATCAGACTATGAAAATTTCTATAGAAATAAAGTGATGACATATCTCGCTATAAACAATGCTAATACAGATAAAAAAGAGCGACTAATAACTGATGAAGTAAACGCTAATAATGATTTATTAAACACTATACTTGATATGATGTTTGAATGTAGACAAGAATTTTGTGATGAAATAAAATTAAAATTCAACATAGATATACAAGTTGAAAAAAGGAGTGTACTTGATGGCACATTACACACTAACATTACATCAGATACTGACTAATGTTGAAATATTTGACTTTGATTATCCAATGTTCAATGTAGATTATAAACCTACTTTTGAAAATTTATTTAAGGATTATTTTCTAACAGAAGAAATAGCACACGAAACAATAGGTCTTTTTAAACATAGATTAAAAACAATTCTTAATTTAAAAATGCCATATTACAACAAATTGTATATGTCCCAAGAATTAGAACAAAGAATATTAGATAACTACGATGTTACTGAAATAATTAATAGAGTTGTGAACGGTGACGTCACTAAAGAAATAAATTCTGATAGTGATAGAGCTGTTATTAGTAATAACAATTCAAGTGCATCAAACAACAATAAACAATTATACAAAGATGCACCTAAGACAAAAATTGACATTGATAAATTTGATGTAGTAACAAATTTAACTAAAAATGAACAATCATCTTTAATAGAATCTACTAACAATGATAGTGAAAAATTATCAAATATTGCAAAAGAAACAAATGAAATAAATAACATTGAAAATTTAACTAGGACTATGACAGGAAACATAGGTATTCAAACAGATGCTGATGCTATAGTGAAATATTGGTCATCATTAAGAAATGTAACACTTGAAATATTTGAAAATGAATTAAGTGAATTATTTATGGGGGTGTTTTAATATGATAGAAAATTTAAAACCTAGCGATTTAAACTGTAATATATTTAGTGCATATGATTATCCAGGTATGACTATACAAGAATTATTATGTCAATTCTTTACTAAAATAAATGAGTGTGTTAAACAATGTAATGACACAAATGAGCTTACCGAATGGCTAGTTAATGAAGGTTTGAGTTTAGAAGTAACTAAAAAGCTTACACAATGGTTAAATGATGGCACACTTGAAAACTTAATAAACGTAACTTTATTTGAAGGATTAAATAATAAAATAGATAATGTTAGTTCTCAATTGGTTGCTAATAAGAATGAATTAGATACTTTAAGAGAATTAAAAATAAACGTAAAAAGATTTGGTGCAAAAGGTGATGGTATTACCGATGATACAAAAGCAATTCAAGATACAATAGATTATGCATTTACAAAAACGCAAGGAATGACTGGTGATAACGTAGTAACTGTTATACTTGAAAATAAACAATATAGAGTTAATTCTCAAATTAATTTGAGAAGGAATATAAAACTAATGGGTGGTACTCTTTTAGTTTATGGAAATATTGGTATAAATATGGAAAACTGTTTATATACAATAATTGATAATACTAACATAAAATTACAATTACCAAACCAAATTGCTATATCAATTCAACAAAATGTGCCTTCTGCTGGTAGTGCAAGCCAATTAAATCAATTTTATAATGTTGTTATAGAAGGAAACAATCTAGCTAACACGTCAGGAATAAAACTTGGTTATACGTGGGTAAATAGTTTTTATTCTTGTAAAATATTTAGATGTACTGACGGATTATGGTTTGATAATGTCGATAGTAATGCGAATATATTTTATAACTGTGAAGTTAGGGGCGAATATACACACACAAATAACGGTACAGCAATAATACATGCAAATGGGAAAAATAATGCGTTTATAGGTGGAGTTGTTGAAAATTATAAATCCTGTGTTGATGTTAGAAGTGGTGATTTTAGACTTCAAAATGTTTATACTGAACTATTTGGCATTGATAAACCTTTTTTATTGCAAGGTGGTACTTTAACAGTTGATAGTTGTTTGTTAAAAGGGAAATTTGATGTTCGTGGTGGTGAAATGCTTAGGATAACAAATAACGATGCGACAAAAGGTGGTTTTTTAACAAATGTTAATAGTCCTCTTGTAACTTATACAAATGATATTACAACTAAGTTAATAATAGAGGGTAATAACTTTAAAGAAAATGAATACATTGTTAGACATGGTTATTATTTCAATAAAACAAATTCAACTTGGATAGAATTGTCAAAAAAAGGTGTTCACAATTTGAAAGACATGAAAACTCTTGTTATTGCAAGGCTAACAGCAAATCAAGCTAGTGTGACAGGTGATAGCTCACAGGCAGTATTAAAATGTGATGATGTAATTGTTGATAGTTTGGGAGAATATAGTACGCTCACAGGTTTATTTACTCCTTTAAACGGTGGATTTTTTAGAATAACAACAACTGTTAAATTAACAAATATAAAAGACACTAATGTTAATAATTCATTGTTTATAGTAGAAAGTAACGGTAAGAGCTACAGAATTGATTATGAAAATTATCTAAATAAAGGTGGCTCAATGAACAATGAAATAACATTAAGTGGAAGTGCGACTTTGTGGTTACAAAGTGGTCAGAATATAAGGGTCTTGGTTATGTGTTCTGGTTCTGCTAAAGATGTAAGTATAGAAGGAAAAAGTGACAGTAATGTTTTTACTTTTATAAATATAGAAAGAATGCAATAAAACAATTAATGACAATATTTACCTCTTTATGCTATAATCGTCATAAAGGGGTGATTTTATGACTGAAATAAGTAATTTAATATCAAATATTGGTTTTCCAATAGTTGCTTGTATTTTTATGTATATCCAACAACAAGAGTTGAATAAAACAATAAGTGAATTATCTTCTACTTTGAAAACAATAGATAATAGAATTGATAATTTAGAAGGTAGGAGGGTTTCGTGATGGAAAAAATAGTTATTGATTGTGGTCACGGAGGTGGAGATTCTGGGGCATTTAATAAAAAACTAAATGTCATGGAAAAACATATCAATTTAGAAGTTGGTAAAATAGTATATAACAAGTTACTAGAATATAATTGTAAAGTTGTTATGACGAGAAATAGCGATGTTAATTTATCACTTGTTGAAAGAGTAAAAAGAAGTAATAACGTAGGAGCATCTAGATTTATTTCTATTCATTGCAATAGTTTTTCTGATGAAAAAGCTAATGGGTTTGAAGTGTGGGTGTACGATAACAAGAATAATTTGAATTTAGGACAAGATATATTAAATAGTTTAAATGATAATATTGATTTGAGAAATAGAGGTATAAAGGAATCAAAGGAATATTACGTTACAAAATATACTAAATGTAAAGCTTGTATAGTAGAAATAGGTTTTATGAGTAATACAGAAGAATGTAAATATATGCTAAATAACATTGATAAATGTGCAAATGCTATCACTCAAGGAATAGTTAAAAATTTAAAATTAAATAAAAAGAATGATTGTGAATGTAAATGTCATTAATAAAAAGACCCTATCGGGTCTTTTTATTTGTGGATATACGATAATCCGGCTAGTCGATAACCATTTATTATATTTTCTCCATCATCATCTGAAATTATTATAAAATCTCTTTGTTTTATGGTTGATATTATCACATCAAATAGGTTGTTGTATTCACTTGCATTAAATGACATTATGTTATTTATATTCACTATGTTTTTGAAAGGTATGATACCGTTGATGATGTGAGTTGTATTTTTAAAATTAATTGTATTTATATTTATTTCTCTATATGCTGATATAAATTTTACGTTATCATCAATCAAGTATATTCTATAAAAATAGTCCTCAAATCTTAATACCATAGTTGTTTTATATTGTTTTCCTATATATTTTTTTCCAAGATTTTTATTTTCTTCAAAGGTATATTTGTCTATTGTTTTTGGGTATTTATGCACCTCGAAATCTCCACTTGTTATCATAGACCCTACACCGGAATCGCCAAATATGTTATACACTATTTTGTCTTTATTATCTGAATTGTCATATACATTTACATTTTCAGTACGTTCTAATGCAAAAGAAGTTTTAAATCCTTTTTTATCGACAAATGTTTTATGTAGTATTTTCCCTTTTTCCATACGGTGTACTTTTAAACCTAATGATGAAAAGTAGGGATTGTACTTACTTATTGTATTTGCAAGCATAAATATTTTTACTGATGTTCTATGTCTTGCTATTGTAGATACAAGATTAAGAAGCAAATTTATTTCATCTGGTAAATATGTGCAATCTATTGACATAAATTCCTCAAATAGAACTACGTCAACACTTGGGTATGATGTTCCTTTTACTCGGTTTGACTGTGCTAAAGAGAATGCATATCCAAAAACCTCACATTCTGATATTTTTCCACTAACACCGTCTTCATATAATAACCATTGACCACGATAAAATTTTATTCTTTTATTATATGTTTCTAGTATGTATTCTTCTAAATGAGAGAATACCTCACTCATATATTTTGATTTTATATCTTCATCAAATCTTTTTACATATCCAAATTGTGTTCCATTTTTAAAGAAACTATCTATTATATGTTGTAATGTAGCATATGTTTTGCCGTTTGAACGTTCTCCTATGATTATGTAATACTGTGCTTGTTTCTTTAATATTTCATCTAATCGATACCATTTTATTTCTTCACTCAAATTTAACATCTCCTTCAATATCTATTTTCACTATTTCTAAATCAGTTTCATTGTATCCTAATATTTTACTATCTTTTAATGTCATATTTAACGTGTATGTTGTGTCTTTTATTACTATTCCACCGAATTGTTTTATTTTTCTTCCTTTGTAAGTCATATTGATCATATCTAGAGGGTTTAATTTTTCTTTTTGTGCTATAGTTCTTCCAGATGCAGTCACGTCAAAAGTAGTCCCTGGGGAGAAAACAAAAGTAAAAGCTTCTTCTAATGTAATGTTGTTTTTAGATGCTACATTTTTGATTACCTTAGGAACGTTCTTTTTATTACATCCAGCTATTGTTGTATTTATTTTATCATCGTATGTTATATAACCATATTTTTTAGCACCATAGGTCATAAATAATTTGTGAGGATGCATGTCTTCTTTTTCCCATATTCCCAAAGATGTTATTATGTTATATTCTTCATCTGATATTTTAAAATCATTTTTAAAAGACTTAAATCGAGGTAACCTTTTATTATTTTTTATTTTTATTTCATTCATTGATAGTATGTTATCTATTAATTTATTTTGTTCTTTTTTAGTTTTACAATAAAATTTTATTGAGTCAGTATCTGAATATACTACTTTTCCACCATTATCAACAACATATACTATCATTTCTACTAGTTGTTTTCTAGCATATGATGTTATATATACACCATGCGAATAGACATCAATAGAGCCACCATATAAATTTTGTTGTTCTAAAAATATATTAAACATTTCTTCCCTTTTTTCCTCTGTATAGTCAAAATAATCGTGTGTGAGTATTTCACCGTCAAGAATTTCGTAATGGTCTTTAATGGGATTAGACACTTTTACACCGTACATTGAATTTATTATTAACTTTGATTTAGCTTTTACTTCTCCTTCTTTTGTTTCTTTATTTAAGAAATTATGTAACAAAAAAGCTACTTCTTCTTTTCTCAAATACTGTTCTTTTGTAGCTGTTGTTATTCTCTCACATTGTATTGTATCAAAGTTATAAACTAGTTTTATAACGTCAATGTCTGTGTTGGTACAAGGAATGAGTATGTAGTCAGCTGATAATAATTTACCATTGAATAATTCATATTTTTCACTTATACCTCCTTTTCTTATTTGTGAAGATGAAATTGGTAGCAAATAATCAAGATTTTTTACTTTTATGTTGGTGAATTTAAACATGCCGACAAAACCTTTGTAGTTGCTATGTAAAAATATTTCATTAGCTATATGACCGTATTGTGTATTGTCAACATCAAAAATGGGGTACTTCATAGTACACATTTGAAACGGATAAGATGACTTAATATCTAGTCCTATTACTCCACTTGTTGTTTTGTTGTCTATTAATTTTGATGTTTGTTTTATATTTGATGTTGTTAGTCCACCTTGATATACTTTCATCAAATCGTCCATAAAATCAAATGAAGTGAATGAATTGTATCTATCGTAATAATATTTTATTAATTGTTTACTTCCATAATTGTTAGATATGAAATTTTTTCTACTTTTTCTTACAGATGAAGTGAATGTTAGCGGTACTTCATTAATATTAATATCATTTTCTTTCATATATTTATCTAAAGAAAGAGCTATTATTACATTATCTCTTTCATTATAATCATAGTCAATTTGTTTTAAATTATCCCAAGGTAAACGAATAATTTTGTAATTATAATCAAGTTTAGGTAAGCCTAATTCATCACCTAATGCTGCTACGGATTTATTAAATAATGCATAACTATCTCTAAATGTGATATTTGGAATTTCTACTAATGTTATTGATAGTGGTGAATTTTTATCTCTTAATATTATATCTTGTCCTTCTTTTTCATACATTTTATTAAAATCTGATGTTGCTCCTGTTCCTTGCGTTTCTCTTAATAAGAATGTCATTTCATAATCCAAGTTGTGTGACCAAACGATGCAATTAGGAAGATTGAGAAAATATTCGATAGTTTCTGAAATAGTTCTAAAAAATTTACTTTCAGTTATAACACCAGCTGTTATATCAAAAGTTATAACATTAGAAAGATATGTTACTTGCATTTCGTGTTTACAATCAGTTATTATTGTTGATGTTTCAATATCCCAAAAATAAGTTTTATTTAGAATTTTTTCATTCATTATCTTTTCCCTCTTTCATCTTTTTCCATTTCTAAGAACCTTTTAAACCTTTCAGACATATCATCTATTTGTCGTGTTTTTGATGCCCCATATTCAAGGTCGGAAATAGCTTTTTTCACGTCAACTTCATTCATTGTATATTGTTGATAGTTTAAAAATGTTTTTTCAATTATTTGTTCTGAACCAAATCCTTTTTCTATGTTATTTAATGCGACTGATAGTGTATTTATGAAGTTGTTTGATGTTGTGATAAGTTTTATTTGGTCTATTGGATACCCTTTATCTGATAGATATTCTTCTATAGTGTGTGTTAATGTGACCCACTTATCGTTAACAGTTTTTTCATATTTTTTAACAGTTCCGTATACATCGTGATTATTTATTTTAGTTAAAATTGATAATGTTCTTTTTAATTGTAATTCATTTTGTTTACTGTAGAATGTTTTACCAGCTTTTGATAATGAAATTATATTCCCTTTATCATCTTTTTTATATTGCATCTGTTTATTGTTGAACAATGATGTTATAAAATCTAAATGGTCCTCAACACCTTTTTCTTTAAATTTTTTAACTTTTTTATTTAAACTATTAGCCTGATTTATTATTTTTGATATTATATCTTTTTTAGACATATTTACCCCCCCTTGATGTGAGTTAAGGTGATGACAAGAGCCACCACCTTTTTAATTAGTTATTTGGAAAAAATACGTTATAAGTGTAGTTTCTATTGTTCTTAGATTTCTTTTGATGTATTGACATTGATATACCTGTATTAAATATTTCTATCTTTTCTTCTTCATTTAATAAGTTATCAAGTGCTAGGAAATTTTCAGTTACTACCGATGAACCGAAGAAAAATTCAGTATCATTGTCTTTTATTATGAACACTACATAATCACCTTGTTCACCTTTTCCAAATTCATAATTAGTTACTGTTAATGTATCGTTTAATATTTCTTGTATATCTCCTTTATCCCTTCCTTTCATTATTTCTAAACCTGAATTAGATATTTCCTTTATTTTATTGAATAATTCTTTTCTTATTGCCATTTCATTACCTCCATAAATTTAGTTAAATTTTTATAATTTGATGTTGTAACATTATTCATATTACACCATATTTTATACATTGTTGTTTTCATAATTTATTCCTTCCTTGCTAATTTCTTTTATAAGTATTTTTGTTAGGTCTGAATATTTTATGTTATTTACCAAACAGAACATTTTTATAATTCTGTATTGTGTTTCTGAAACAGGTAACGGTATT
>NZ_JBOFOR010000030.1:0-5896 GCF_051659545.1 Romboutsia sp.
TGATAGATATATTTTAGAGGGGATATAGAATATAAAAAATAATCATTGCGTAGTTCACGCCATCTCAAATAGGATGAACTGACATGGACTAGTTAATATTAATTAGAACCCAGCAGGCTTATATAATAGAAATATTATATAAGGTGAATTAAATCTAAGAATATGGTGTTCTTAGGGCTAAATGTTATTGGTGAATATATTTATATACTCATGAGTATATTTAGATAGCTTTAGTAGAACGGTTATACTTTGTATTTATCGTTTATTCTACAATGGAATAAATCAAGCTTCAATTATAGCATGTATATGTATTTTGTTTTATTTGTTGATATTTAAAATTATCAATGATAGATTAAAAAATCAGTTTGTAAAATGGTTTTTAAAACTAATAATGGTTTTATTAGTATCAAATGTAAGTTTATTATACTTATTATGGGATAATGAAATTATCAAAGAAACATTAGTTACTTTTTCCATAACCCTTCTATCTGTTGGAAGCTTAGAGTTCTTTTTATTAGAATATGTGAGACGTTCCAACGAAGCATTAAGAATGTATAAAGAAAATTCAACAAAAGATCACCTTACAGGACTTAATAATACAAGAAACTTTGATACACTAACTAATTATAGTTTTAATGCTGCATTAGAGAGTAACGAAAAATTATCCTGTTTGATGATAGATATAGATCATTTTAAGAGAGTCAACGATACTTATGGCCATGCTGTAGGGGATATTGTCCTTAAAGAACTTGCAGGTATTTTAATTAAGAGTTGTAGAACATTTGATATTGTTGGTAGAGTTGGTGGTGAAGAATTCTGCGTAATCCTACTTGATTCTTCAATTGAAAGGTCCTTTGAAATAGGCCTAAGAATAAAAAACACTGTAAAAGAACATGATTTTCCTATTGGAAATAACCAAAATATTAATATAACTGTATCAGTAGGAATTTCAACATTTCCTGATACAATAGCAGACCCAGAATATTTAAAACAAGAAGCAGATAAGGCTCTTTATTTAGCAAAACAATCTGGTAGAAATAAAGTTTGTAACAAGATTGAATGCTCCATATAAAAGTTTTACTTTTTTTAAGTATGTAACGTATGTTACATACTTTTTTAAATATTTATAGTATATTGTAACTATACTAAATTAGGAGGTACATAATATGAAAAGAAAAATAATTGAAATAGATCAAGATAAATGTATAGGTTGTGGCCTTTGTGCCAATGCTTGCCATCAAGGAGCAATTCAAATAGTAAATGGTAAGGCAAAATTAATGAGTGATTCTTATTGTGATGGTTTAGGTATGTGTTTACCCGCTTGTCCCGTTGATGCTATAGCTTTAATAGAAAAAGAAACTGAAGAATTTGATAAAGCTAGAAAAGGATTTGCCCTTAACCAAGATTCATCTTGTTCATGCCCAGGTTCTAAGGCTGAGATAATCAAACATAGTACAGATAAAAATAATCTTGAGGATACTTCAAATAGTACAAAATTAGAATCTGAATTAAATCAGTGGCCTGTTCAATTAAAACTTGCAAGTCCTATGGCTAGTTTCTGGGATAATGCTGATTTATTGATAGCTGCTGACTGTTGTGCTTATTCATATGCTAATTTCCATAAGGACTTTATGAAAGGAAAAATTACTGTTATTGGATGTCCTAAACTTGATGATAACCAATTCTATATTGAAAAACTTACTGAAATATTTAAGACTAAGAATATAAATAGTATAACAGTTACAAGAATGTCTGTGCCTTGCTGTGGAGGATTAGTTTACGCTGTTAAAGAAGCAATTAAGAACGCTAATCTAGATGTTAAATATGATGAGTTTATAATTTCTACTGAAGGAGAAATTGTACAGTAGTCAAAGTTGTACTTATCTTAATTTTAAGAGGATGTAGTTATATTGTTTAAAATAACTACATCCTCTATATTGAATTAATTAATTATTTAATCTATCTTTAATTTCCACGGTCCTCCTACTGTGTAGCTATATCCTGACATTTTAAATCCAACACTTTTAACCTTTTCTTTTCCTTTATAATTTTTATCATCTCTATTAGATAAGTATATACAAATAGTAGCAGATGAACCATCACCTAGCTTCTCTTGAGAAGAACTAGAAAAGTCAAATTTTCCAAAACCAAACCAAGAAATATTTGAAAGAATATTTAAGCTATCAATCTTAATTTTAGCTTTTTTATTGTCTGGATATTCAACATCTAGCACATAGGTATCGCACCCTTCAACTTCTTTTCTAGATACTTTTTTAATTAGTACATTATGACTTTCTTTAGTAATTATGTTATTTGTGTCTTCAATATTAATCATTTTATTTAAGTCAACGCTCTCACCAAATTTTAACTTAGGTAAGTTTATTTTTTTTCCCTCATTTTCAGTACTGCTAACTTGTATTTTATCTATTTCTATAGTATAAGGTTTTTGTAAATTACTAGTATCAAATTTAAATTCGTTATATTTATTATCATCTATAAAATATTCACCTTCTACTTTTTCACCATTAGCATCTACTAAAAATATGTTGCTACCTTTATTTTCGTTAATATGATTACCGTAGTGATCTACTCTAAAATTGAAATTTTCTACATTGGGAATAGCCATTAATTCTGCGTAAAGGTAATTTTCTTCTTCCCTAGTAATTGTACTTAGTACTATGTTGTTTTTAACTTCTTTAGGTAGGTGTTTGTTATATTCTTCTACAGAAGTCGCTTTTTCTAAGTTAATATCGAAGCTAACCTTTGTAGTATTTTTCTCTATATCCATTAAGATTATTTCATATTTAAATTCTTTATTATTTTTGTATTTAAAAGGAATATAAGTATGAGAGTCCCAGGAACTACCGGCTTTATCATAAGTTGAGTTTGAAATATTTTTATCATCAACTATTAAATTTCCTTTTTTATATTCAAATCCTGAGATATTTTTTGCAACTTGCCCAATTTCTACACTCTCATCCTTTGGATTTACTACAAAGCTATTTATTGTTATTTCACCATTTCCTATTTTTTTAGTTATAGGTTTATCTAATATGTATAGTTCTACATCACTTTTTATTATACTTCCACTACTCTTATCGTATTTATATAGCTGATTAACAAAGGCGAGGGCTACAGGAGTACCTATTAATAATATTAAGGCTATTGATGCTACTAAATTTAATATTTTTTTATTTTTATACTTTTTTATTTTAGAATCACCGATTTTCTCATAAGTCCTATTCTTTATTTTATTATTGTCTACATCTATTGAATTTAGCTCTTCTTCACTAAAAAAATTGTCAAAATCTAATTCTAAATTTTCATTTTCACTAATCCCTTCGATTAAATCATAAGTATATTTATCCTTCATAGTTGCTCCTCCCTTCTAAAAACTCTTTTATTATTATTCTACATCTATATAGTCTATTTTCTACTGATGCTCTACTAGTTTTAAATTTTTCTGCTATTTCATCTATTTTGTAGTACATAAAATACCTATGATAAAAATAAGTTTTATCAGGCTCTTTAAAATTCTTTATAATATTTATTATTTCTTCACTATTTTCTTTGTCTAAAATAATATGTTCTGTGCTTTCTTTAGTAGTAAGGTTCTCTTGTAAATCTACTTTTGAAAGCTCTTTTTTCTCTAGCCTTCTTTTATAGTCTAAGGCTAAGTATTTTGCTTTTATAAAAATAAACGTACTAAAATTCCCTTTCTTTTCATCAAACTCCTCAATATTTTCCCATACCTTATAAAACACATCACTTACACACTCTTCTACTTCTTCTTTTCCAAAGTTTCCTATAATTTTATATACAAGAAGGTATACTTTCTTATTATAAGTTTCAATTATGTAATCAAGGCCTTTGGTATCTTTTTTTCGTATTTTCTTAATCATGCGTCTTTCCATATCTGACCTCCTTTATCTACAATATACTACGTAGTGTTATTTTAAAATCTCTCAAGTTTTTTAATTTTTTTATTAAAGCTTCTGTATCACATGTATTATTGCTTAGAGAATTAAGAATAACACATATAAGTAATTTGATAAAATATAAAAGATTCGCTTCACTTGAGCTACCTGTCGTGGAAACACTTCATATCGCCAACGGCTATGGGTGTCCAATCTTACAAGTAGCCTAAATCCTAAGTTGATTTTTAATAAAATGATAGATACTATTTACTTAATATAATGTTAAGGAGATATTTTTATGAAATTAAAGCAATTATTAGCTACGATAATAATAAAAATAAAAAATATACTTTTATCTAAATTTAGTTATGTACTACTAATATACTTGTTTTGTTATTTAATAGTAGTGAATTTTATTTCAATGTATATAAACCCATCAAATTTAGAGGGAGTAGTTAATTTTGAAGTTATGATTTTAAAAAACTTTAATATAACTAGTCTTATACAACAGTTAGTATTTATTGTGATTGTATTCTGTTCTTTGCGTGGTAAGAAATGGGCATTAGATTGGCTAAGTGCAATTTTGATATTAGACGTAATAGGAAATTTAATGATTATTGAGACATCTAATTTTTCAATGTATAACATAATACTAATTATAGATATAATTATGTCGATACTAGTGTTCTATTGTATATATAATAGGGGTGAAAAATTAGATAATAGGTCTACCTAGCATATTTACCTAAAAGTCACTAAAGCTTACTAAAATCAAATAATACCAATAAATACATAGTAAATTACTCATGTATTTATTGGTATTATTATAAATAAAAACTTGCTATTAAAGTTCTTATTTTGAGTTTATTCGTGATAATCTATTATTGCTACATCACAGACATTATTATTTATCCATAAATCTATAAATGGTTCATCTTTTATAAATTTATATAATTGTTTTTTACTAATTTTGCTATATGTTATTATTGTCTTTTGAATATTTCCATTTGGAGAATATTCATAAGTAAATTTTTTCATGAAAAATTTTGTATTATCATTTATCTCATATTTTCCATCTTCTTTTGGTTTAAAATCTGAATTATCTCCTATAAATTGTTTGGTTACATTTGTAGCAATAGTTTCCTTGTCTATATCTATACATATTGATTGCAAACTCCTGTTTTCTAAATCTAAATCACCTACTATTTCTTCATTTACAATTTCAACCTTTGTAGGGAGTATATTGGGCTGATATAAATATAGAGAATAGAATCCAGTCATTCCAAATATTCCTAAAAATCCCAAAATGCATACTTGAACTTTAATTTTATTCTTTAGCATATTTTCAATACTTTTGTAAATCAATATTCCTACTATTGCCCCTAAGGTATTAAGTATTAAATCGTCTGTATCACTAGCTCCTAATCCAACTATATATTGAATAAGTTCAAAGGATAAACTAACTAAGAAACATATTAAAATAGACTTTTTAAAGTTAATCTTCTTAAAAAGAACGAGTATTAACATTCCCATAGGTATAAAAATAGCAACATTACCAACAACATTTTTTAGTGCCACATCCACACTAAAATTCCCCTTAGAATAATCACCTATAAACTTAAAAGGTATAAAATTAAATGACCTTAATTCTGTTGTAAAACCATATTTGAATAAAATTATTTTTAGCAATGCTAAGATGTATACAATACCAATCCCCCATAATCCTATTAATATAATTCTACTTATATTTCTTTGTTTCGCCTGCGTATCCATGTTTAATCCTCCTATTTTTTATAAATAAAAGCCACTACTTAATTTAATTGTATCAAATTAAGTAGTGGCCTTTTTTAAGATAATCTTACGATAGTCTTAAGATTTTCTTACATTTTATTATTACTTTAAAGCTATATAAATATTAATATTAGCATTTTCATAGTCTGAGTCTAGATACTCCTCAAAATCGGCTACATAACTTCTCT
>NZ_JBOFOR010000031.1:0-20147 GCF_051659545.1 Romboutsia sp.
TACCACCATATTCTCCAGAGTTAAATCCTATAGAAAAGTACTGGGCAAAATTAAAAAAGAATTTGAAAAAAATACATAAAAATAATAAGACTCTAGAAGAGTCTATTTACCAACTTTTTAAAGTTATATGACTATAAAATTTAGCATATTTTTATTCTTTTAGAAATGACAAAAAGGACTGTAGATAGATTTGAATTTACACAAATCTATCTACAGTCCCCATTTTAATTTGCCTTTATTTAGAAAGCTAACTCAAGGTATCCACTTGGATGGAAATAATATACGCTTGAAGTATTTTTATCTACGAAGAATCCTAAATCAGTTTCAACATCTGGTAAAAATACATATCCGTTTAATCCTTTTTGTTTTAAAGCTTCAAAGTTTCCTTCATCACCTTGATATATGTAGTTTATATCAGAATTATGATTTACTAATATTTCTTTAGCTTGCTCTTTATTTAATTGATTAACTACTTCAACTTTTACATTATTGTTTAAATTTTGATTTGTTCCCTGTGCAAATATTGTATTATATGAAGGTGTCGTTAATAATAATCCTCCACATAGAATAGATAATGTTATAATTGCTTTTTTCATATGTACCACTTCCCTCTTTTAAGTATATATATTATAAATTTATTTATTTCCTTTTCTATAAATCAATAATACCATATTTTTTTTTACAAAACAGTTACACCCTTGTTACCTTAGATTACAAATTCGTAACAATTAATCTATAAAAGTTAAATCTACAAACTATAAAGGATATGAATATTTAATTTATAAAAATTTAATACTCATATCCTTTTATAATATTGTTCATATCTATTGTTCTAAGAACTTATAATTTTAATGAAGAACCTTCCCAGTCTTTTAGAAAGTTTTCAATTCCTTTATCTGTTAATGGGTGTTTTATCATTTGTTCAATTACCTTATATGGAACTGTAGCTATGTGTGCACCCATTCTTGCAGCTTGTGAAACGTGTATTGGATTTCTAACACTCGCTACTATAACTTGAGTTTCTATATTATTTATCATAAATATTTCAACTATTTCTTCTATTAAATCTAAACCATTTTGACCTATATCATCTAGTCTTCCTACAAATGGACTTACATAAGTTGCTCCTGCTCTTGATGCTAAAAGTGCCTGCTGTGAGGAAAATATTAAAGTTACATTAGTTTTTATACCTTTTTGAGATAATACTTTTGTTGCTTTTAAGCCTTCTGCTGTCATTGGTAGTTTTATAACTATATTTTTATGTATTTTTGATAATTTTTCAGCTTCTTTTATCATACCTTCATGCTCTAAGCTTATTACTTCTGCACTTATTGGACCATGTACTATTTCACTAATTTCTTTTACTACTTGAATAAAATCTCTACCTTCTTTAGCTATTAAAGATGGATTTGTAGTTACTCCGCATATAACACCTAAATCGTTAGCTTCTTTTATTTCTGATATGTTTGCTGTATCTATAAAAAATTTCATATATTCCTCCTGAGTTTATAGTTTTGACTATATTTAATCCCCATTATTATTTACATATATGTGATTATATAAACATATTCGTTAGACCTCACCATATACCTTTGATTTTTGCAGTAAAAAAACACCTTTACAGGTGTTTTACAATTGTCTAAAATTAATTTTTCCATTTTCTATTGAATCTAATATTGCTAAAGATTCTAATCTTACTCCACGAGTTTCTAAAAGTTCTCTACCTTCTTGGAACCCTTTTTCTATAACTATACCAATTCCAACTAAATTCGCTTCTGATTGATCTACTAAATCCTTAAGTCCTATTGCAGCTCTTCCATTTGCTAAAAAATCATCTATTACTAATATATTTTCATCCTTATTTAAATATTTTTTAGAAACCTTTACGCTATACTCTTTTCCTTTTGTAAAGGAATACACTTTAGTTTCATATACATCTTTATCTAGATTTTTAGATTCTACCTTCTTAGCAAAAACTACAGGTACACTTCCAAAATGTTGTGATGCTATTGAAGCTATAGCTATTCCTGATGCTTCTATTGTAAGTATTTTATCTATCTTTTTATCTTTAAATCTTTCTTTAAATTCTTTTCCTATTTCATTTAAAAAAGCTATGTCTAATTGATGATTTAAAAAATTGTCTACTTTCAATATATCATTGCCTGAAACTCTTCCATCTTTTAATATTTTTTCTTCTAATGCCCTCATTTTTCGCTCCTCCAAAAAGTAGTTGTATAATCTAAAAAACTCCTGCCTAAATTAGACAGGAGTTAAAATTCAAACTAGTAGTATAATAATTATTATACTTTTTTAATCTCCTGTAGTCCGGCAATTTACGGTAGCCTGGTAGAAACAATTGAACCATATTATCAAATATATACAGGTAACTATTAAATTATTTCTTTTCATTATATATTATAATGACCATTTGTTCAATAATTTTATTTAACTATAAATTTTCTACATTGTTATTATTTTTTATATTTGTTGAAATATCTAAGATAATATTGCTATAGATAGGAAGTGTTTCAAACAATATTCTTAACTCTATCATTTCGTATTCTATATTTCTTATTTTTTCACCTTGTATTTGTGAAGAACATTCTTTTATTTCTTCTATGTCTATTATTAGTTTTTTTATTTGAAAATCTATTTTAGTTATTATTTCATCTGCTTCTTTCAACTTTTCTCTTATATTATTAGCTTCCATATTTATCAATTTAATTCCCTCTAGATTTTTTTCGTGATTTAAGAGGTCTTTCATACATTTTTTTGACTCATTGTTACCTTTTTCTATTTTTATAATTTCTTTTTCTATATCTTTAATTTCTTTTTCTATTTTTTTGTCAGGCTCTATTGTATTACTTATACAATAAATTATTTTTCCAATCTTGCCACCAAATTTTGTTGGATTTTTTTTTGCATAATATAGAAATGTAGAACTCATAACAGTAAAAAAAGTACTTATTATTTGAATTCCATTTTTTTGTAAATTAGTTTGAGAAACCATTGTTTCATTTTGTTGAATTGCATTGTCCTTAGTTTTTTCTACTGAATTATCTAATTGTCTGAGTATGTTTAACTGAGCTTGATTAGATTGAACTATTGCTTTTTCTAAATCAGCACCTATAATTTGTTTATTTATCAAGTTCATCATGTCTTTTTCCATATTAGAATATTCTTCTACTACCATTATTAATTCTTGTTTTTCAGCACCAGTTAAACTACCTGATGATTCTAATTCATTTATAGTTGAATATATTTTTTGTAAGTTTTGCTCATAATTATTTCTATATTCTTCTTTTGCTGTTACTAAATACAGTTTTTGTGCTTGGGCCATTCTATTTATATTTGTCCTAAATTTATCTATTAATACAATACTTTCTGTATTTAAGTTACTTTCGTATGCGTATTGTGATATTTTATAGCTTTTTAAATACATATAAATATTTAAACCTAACAATATACTGATAATAATTACACTAATTGTAACAATAGATTTTTTTTTCATAATTATCACCTAATAGTAAGTCTTACTTTTATATATGTACAATACCTAATAATCTTGCTTATTTTCGACAAATTAAAAAGCTTAAAATTTAATTTTAAGCTTTTTAAATATTTATAAGCATCATAAAGAATAACAAGTAACTTAATTACTTAACTTCACCTTTATCTAACCAGTTTTCTATAGTTTTTATTACACTTTCAACACATCCATCTTCAAATGGTGATTTAAGGTTACCTATATTAACTATTTCTAAAAATGATTTAGTCCCTCCTACTTTGCATATGTTTAAATAGTCAGTCCAACCTTCTTCTTTATTTTCCCTTATTTTTTTCCAGAATTGAAGAGCACATATTTGAGCTAAAGTATAATCTATGTAGTAAAATGGATTCTTAAATATATGACCTTGTTTAAACCACCATCCACCTTTTTCTAAAAACTCGCATCCTTCATAGTTTTTATGTGGTAAATATTTTTTCTCTAATTCTCTCCAGGCATTTTTTCTTTCTTCTTTTGTCATATTAGGCTTTTCATATACCTCATGTTGGAATTCATCTACAACTATTCCATATGGTATGAATTTTATAGCAGAAGATAAGTGTGTAAACTTATATTTTTCAGTATCTTCTTTAAAGAACAACTCCATCCATGGCCATGTTATAAATTCCATACTCATTGAATGTATTTCACAACTTTCATACGTTGGGAAGTTTATTTCTGGCATTTCAATCCATCTAGACATATATAATTGAAAAGCATGTCCTGCTTCGTGAGTAAGTACATCTATATCGTCAGAAGTTTGGTTGAAATTAGAAAATATAAATGGAGATTTATAATTAGGTATATAAGTACAATATCCACCTGCTGCCTTTCCTTTTTTAGTGACTAAATCCATTAGCTCATTTTCTAACATAAAATTAAAGAATGATTCAGTTTCTTTAGATAACTCTTCGTACATTTTTTTACCGTTTTCAATTATATATTTTGAATCTCCTTTTGGAGTAGCATTACCGCTTAAAAACTCTAAATTTTCATCTACATAAGTAAGTTGGTCTAATCCTATTCGCCTACCTTGTCTTTCATATAACTTACTTGCTACTGGTACTATGTATTCTAATACTTGTTCTCTAAATTTTTTGACCATTTCAGAGTTGTAATCAGTTCTCTTCATTCTTATATAGCCTAATTCAACAAAGTTGTTGAAGCCTAGTTTTTTTGCAATTGTAACTCTCACTTTTACTAATTTATCAAATAAATCATCGAATTTTTCTTCATTCTGTTCAAAAAATCCGTAGTAAGCTTCACTTGCTTTTATTCTCATTTCTCTATTCGAGGATAACATAAAGGTTCCAAGTCCTGATAAATTCCTTACTTCTCCCTCAAAATTTATTTTTGCTGAGGCAAGTAGTTTAGTGTACTCTGAACACAACTTATTTTCTTCTTGTAAATCTTCTATTATATCTTTTGAGAAAGCTTTTAAAGAGTACTCCACTATACTTATAAATTGTTTTCCATAGTCATGTATTATATTTTCTTTAAACTTTGAGTTTATTATAACATTATAAAAAGCTGCATTTAACTCTTCATATAAAGGTGAGTACTCATCCCAATATTGTTTTTCCTTTTCGTAAAAACTATCTTCTGTATTTATGCTGTGTCTAATTGAGCATATTGTAGACATAGATTCTATATTATTTCTAAGTTTATTAAGTTTATCTATGTTTTCCTTTTGCTCACTATATGTACTTGATAGCTCTATTTTATTTACTAATTTTGATATTTCCTTTTTATCTTTATTATAATTTGGTCTAGTATATTCAAATTTTGAAAACTGCATTTTATCACTCCTTACTTTTATATTGTAACTCTAATATTATATTATATAATTTTTTCAAAATATAATAGGGAATTTATAAAATAATTAAAGATTTATTATCTTGTCAGATATTGTTATACTTATATAGTATTCTATAAATATTAAAAGGGAGAGGATTAAACAATATGTATAAATTAATAGCATTAGATATTGATGGGACTTTATTAAATAGCGAAAAAAAAATAACACCTCATGTTTTCAACTCTATACAAGAAGCAAAGCAACAAGGTGCTAAAGTAGTTTTATCTACAGGTAGACCCTTACCAGGTGTTACACCTTTATTAGAGGAATTAAACCTAACTGACGATGGTGACTATGTAATATGTTTTAATGGAGCTGTTGTTCAGGAAGTTAAAACCAACAAAGTTATATCTAACATAGAAATGTGTCATGATGATTTTAAAATAATAAATGAACTAACAAAAAAACTTAACACTCACGTTCATATAAATACGCCTGAAAATTTAATAATACCAGAGGCTACTCCTCACAAGTATACAATACACGAAGCAAAGCTTAATGGTATAGATATAGTTTCTATGGATGAAAATGAAATAAACGATGACGTTACATTCTGTAAAATAATGATAATAGACGAACCTGAAAAATTAGAAGAAGTAATAACAAACATTCCAAAAGAATTATATGAAAAATACACAATCGTCAGGTCTGCACCATTCTTCTTAGAATTTTTAAACAAATCGGCTAATAAAGGAAATGCACTTACTGCTTTATGTGAAACTATAGATATACCTATAGAAAAAACAATAGCAGTTGGAGACGAAGAAAATGACCAACACATGATAAAAATGGCTGGCCTAGGTGTAGCAATGGGAAATGCACGCCAAAGCATAAAAGACATAGCTGACTATATAACAGAAACAAACAACGACCACGGAGTTGCTCACGTAATCGATAAATTTATATTAAAGAAAATAGGTTAATATCAATATTGATATGGAGTATATGTACTTATTCAAACTACATATACTCCATATTATTGCTTTATTTTTTGTCTTTATTTTCTTCTCAAATAAGTAGTATAGTATTTTATTGACATCTAACCTTTATATAGCTTACTGAGCAGGGATGTCATTGTATAAGCTGCACCGCCCTTTAAGCGACCTGTCGGCGACATGAGCGAAGCGAATTTGCGGCTTGCCTGCCGGAAGGAAAGCTTATAAGAGCATGCCCTAGCGGGCTATATATCCTATATTCAATAAAAATTCATCTACCTTATTATCTTTCGCGCTAGGGTTGCAGTCCAAAGTCCCACCATAGTCACCCCAAGAAACATCTCTATTCCAGATAAAAAAATGCTTAAATTTATAGGAGTAATATCACCATACCCCACAGTAGTAAAAGTAGTTATACTAAAATACAATGAATTAGAAAAATCTCTACATAAATTAGGCATAAAGATGAATCCTTCAAAAATATATTCAGAATAATTAATCTCAACCCCATCTATATTTAAACCAGTAAACATATACAATATGGCAAACAATAAAACTATCTCTATAGATGTTATTAATGCATAAGTAGGCCTCTCTCCATATCCACAAAGCATCCAGAACATATATGACTTAATTTTATCTAAACCTCTTAAATTCCTTCTCTCTGCTTGCTTTGATAGATAATAATATTCCCCCGCATAGTCCAGTAAATTATTATTTTCAAACTTAGTAGATATAGTTCTGTAAGCTTTAGAGGCATTTTCATAAGACTTCATATATTTTTTATCAAATATAATTTTATCTATGAAAGTATACTCATCAAACTTGGTAATATATTCATCTTCAATTTCAAAAATATCAACATTAGAATCTATCATTTTGAAGCTTCTACAATCACAATCTGAAATTTGAATACTTCGAATTTGCGTATTTGAAAAAATAGAATCTTTCATATTACATTTTATAAATTTTATATTATCAAATATAGTTCTTTTAAATATGCTTTTACTTAAATTACACTTATTAAAACTAGTCTTTTTAAAAATACAATCCTGTTCAAAAATTACTGTACTATTTTCATAGAAAAAATTACAGTCTTCAAAAATAACATTTATAAAAGTACATTTATTAAAACCAGAACAAATAAATGTGCAATTTTTAAATATTAGATTTGTGAAATTACAGTTTGTAAATTCATTATACTCTATCTTACTATTAGATATAATTTTATACTCTTTTTTGTTGTATTCTTCATTTTTTATAGTTTTATTTTCTATTTTTGTGTACATTACAATACTGTTGTCTTTTCTATGCTCTTCAATTCTATTATTTAGTTCAATGTTAATTTTATTTTTAGTTTTTTTCAAATTGTATATGTGCATTTTACCACCCTATTTTTTAATCTTCTATTAAATATACTTTACTTATTATGTAAATCCTCTATTTGTAGAATACTTGGGTATTTTTTTAATATACATATATAAAAGCCCTATATTGTAGTTTTTAAATATAGTCTTTTGTGAAACTATTCAAAATTATTTATGCTTATTTTTAATTTTAAGATTAGTATAATTTGCTATTCGTTATAAAAAGATTTTTAATAGGTTTTGGGAGGTTATTATGAGAAGTAAAATGAATGAATTAGAAAATAAGTTACCTAAAGAATGTTGTTCTTTTTGTACTCATCTTTCTTTAGATGGACCTGACGAAAATTACAGATATGATATAAAATGTATAATTTTAAATTGTACTCCTAATGCTCAACAAAACTGTCTTTACTTTGAACCTGAATATACAGTTTTAAATAATCATGATTTAGATGATATGTATGTTGATTTTTTAGAGATATGTCTTCGAGTAAGTTATGAAGATTATCTAAAATCACTGCACTGGCAATTATTTAAAGAATTTGCTTTAAAAGAATATAAAAACAAGTGCTCTATTTGTGGTTCTAATGAGGATGTAGATGTATATCATCTTAACAGAAACTTAGGTAAGGAAACTATAGACGATGTTACTGTAGTTTGTAAAGAGTGCATTCGTAAGTATTAATTATTTATTGTTATAAAAAATCTAATATCTCCACATAATAAACTTGAAAATATATTTTTGGAGGTGTACATATGTCAAATAGTAATTTAAATTGTTCTGTATCTAACTGTGCTCATAATAATGGCGGTGCATGTTTTGCTGGTAGTATAAATGTAGCTGGTTCTAGTGCTACTACTACTTCTAGTACTTCTTGTTCTTCATATGAAGACAAATCTGCTTCTGGATTTACAAACTGTGCTGGTGGATGTAGCTGTACTAAAACTAGTAATATAAGTTGCCAAGCTGGTAACTGTAAACACAATAGCTTAGGTTCTTGTACTGCTAGTAATGTACAGATAAATGCTCAAAATGCTAGCTGTGAAACTTTTATTTCTGAATAGAAAAATTAAAAATGAGTATCTCTTTATTTTGAGATACTCATTTTTTTATTTATGCATTTGCTAAACTTTCTTCTTTATAAACTCTAGCTTCTTCTTCTCCATTTAATACTCTTAAAACTCCTAGAGATAAAGACTCTAATTCATTTTCTCCTGGTAAAACTGCTACTGGTGCAATAAACTCTACTTTTTTCTTAATAGCAGAAGTTATCATATTAGAATATGCTATTCCACCTGTTACTATTATAGCATCAACTTTTCCATCTACTACAGTTGATAGTTCTCCTATTCCCTTAGATATTTGATAAATCATAGCATCATGAACAAGTTTTGCTTTTTCGTTACCTTCACTTATCATTTTCTCTACTTCTCTAACATCTACAGTTCCTAGGTATGAAACTATTCCGCCTTTTCCTCTTATAACTTTTAACATTTCTCTATGAGTATAGTTTCCAGAGAAACATCTGTCTATTAAAGTTTTGCAAGGCACTCTTCCTGATCTTTCTGGTGAAAATGGACCTTCATCATCTGATACTATATCTACCATTTGACCTTTTTCATGTATGCTTATACTTATACCTCCACCTAAATGTGCTACTATTAAGTTTAGGTCACTGTATTTTTTGTCATTTTCTTTTGCATATTTTATTGCCATAGCTCTAGAGTTAAGTGCATGACTTAAGCTAGCTCTATCCATACCTTCAACTCCAGATAATCTAGCTATATCTGTTAATTCATCTACAGCTACAGAGTCATATATATATGCATTAACCCCTATTTCTTTTGCTATTTCATGAGATATAAGAGCTCCTAAATTTGATGCATGCTCTAAAACTGGTCTATTTACTAATCTATCTATCATTTCTTCAGTTACTAAGTATGCTCCTGATTTAACTGGAGGAAGTAATCCTCCTCTTCCTACTACTGCACTTAATGTCTTTATATCTATGTTATTTTCATTTAATACGTTTAGTACTTCTTCTTTTCTCATATTAAACTGGTCTTGTATTCTATCATATTTTGATATTTCTTCTGCTAGATGATCTATTCCCTTTACCAATACTTGTTGATCATTATCATATACTGATATTTTTGTTGAAGTAGATCCAGGATTTATAGCTAATATTCTATAGTTCATAGTGCTCCCCTTTTCAACTTAAATTAAGCTAAAGCTATTGCTTCTTCTGACATTAATTCTATACCTTCTTTGAAGGCCTTTAGATTTATGTCTACAAACTTTTCTTTAACATTATCTCTAATTATATTTTCCCAATTTATATCCTCTAGTTCCATAGACTTAACTAGAGCTCCTAGTAATATTATATTCATTACTTTAGCATTACCAAGCTCTACCGCTCTCTGTGCTGCCTCTAGCATTGTAGCATTTAATCTGTCTAATTCAGTGTCTATTTCTTTAGCTAAATACTCTGCTTTACCATTAAGCACTGGCATAGGGTCTATTCTGTAGTTATTTACAATTATTTTTCCTTGTGGTTTTAGATAGTTTAACCATCTTAAAGCTTCCATTTTTTCAAAAGAAACTAATATATCCGCTCCACCAACTTCAATAACTGGAGAGTATACTTTTTCTCCATATCTAACTTGAGATGATACTGATCCTCCCCTTTGACTCATTCCGTGTATTTCACTCATTTTTACATCATATCCAGCTTCCATAAGCCCTGTAGTAAGTAGTTTACTTGCAAGAATAGTTCCTTGTCCTCCTACTCCTACCAAAAGAATACTTTTAGTCATGTTAATTTACCCCCTTAGATAAAGATTTATTAGATATAGCCTGTTTTGGACAAACTTGTGCACATGTCATACATCCTACACATTGATTTTTATCTATACTTGATAACATAGTTTCTTTGTTGAAAGATATTGCCGGACAACCAACCTTCATACAAAGTTTACATCCTATACAACTTTCAGCTTCTACTTCACATTTTGTCTTAAATGGATTGTTAAATTCTTCTATGTCTTGCTTAGATAAAGATTTTAATACACATGGCCATCTTGTTATTATTACTGATGCTTCATCTAGCTCATAAGCCCAATTTAAAGTTTCTTTTACTTCTTTTAAATTGTTGGGATCTATTGTTCTTACATGTTTTACTCCACAAGCTTTAACTAAAGCTTCCATGTCTACTTCATTAGTAGGTTCTCCTTGTAAAGTATATCCTGAACCTGGATTTTCTTGATGTCCTGTCATTCCTGTTATTCTATTGTCTAATATTACTGATATTGAATTACCATTGTTATAAACTACATCTAGTAATGAATTTATTCCTGTGTGGAAGAATGTTGAGTCCCCTAAAACCCCAACTACTCTCATTTTGTTATCTTCTTTCATATTGAATACTTTTTGAGCACCGTGTCCTGAACTTAAACTTGCACCCATACATACAACTGTATCCATAGCGTTAAATGGAGCTGCAAATCCAAGAGTATAGCAACCTATATCTCCTGTTATCATTGTATTTTTTCTTTTTCCTAATTCATAGAAGAAACCTCTATGTGGACATCCAGCACATAGACCTGGAGGTCTAGGAACTACTAATTCTTCATTAAATTCTATTACATCATTTGTTTTTCCAAAGATAGATTCTCTTAATACGTCTGGAGTCATTTCTCCTGATGTTGGTAATACATCTTTTCCTATACAATCTATTCCATTAGCTTTAAGTTGCTCCTCTATAAAGGCATCGTTTTCCTCTATAACATAAATTTTATCTACTTTTGAAGCAAATTCTTTTATTTTCTCAATTGGTAATGGATTTGTAAAGCCTAGCTTCATATAAGAAGCTTCATCTCCAAATACTTCTTTTGCAAACACATGACACATTCCTGATGATACTACACCTACTTTAGTATCATTTATTTCATAATAATTTAAATCTGTATTATTTGAAAAAGTTTCTAACGCCTTCATTCTTTCTTCAACTGCAACTCTTCTTACTCTTGCATGTGCTGGAACTGTAAGGTTTTTTTGAGGATTTTTAATGTAATCTCTTATTCCAACTTCTTCTCTATCATTACATTCAACTATTCCTTTTGAATGGCATAATCTAGTTGTTACTCTGTATAAAACCGGAGTATCGTATTTTTCACTTACTTCAAATGCTACCTTTAACATGTCTTTAGCTTCTTGACTAGTAGATGGCTCCATTAAAGCTATTTTAGCAAATTTAGCGTAGTTTCTATTATCTTGTTCATTTTGAGATGAGTGCATTCCAGGTTCATCTGCAGTTATTAAAACCATTCCTCCATTTACTCCTGTGTATGCAAATGTAAATAACGGGTCTGCTGCTACGTTTACTCCAACATGTTTCATAGATGCTAACGTTCTAGCACCTGCCATAGATCCACCTATTACAGCTTCTAGAGCAACTTTTTCATTAGTTGCCCATTCTGCAACTATATCATCTTTATATAATGCTACATTTTCAAGTATTTCTGTACTTGGTGTTCCCGGATATGCAGATGCATATTTTACACCTGCTTCATATGCTCCACGAGCAATAGCTTCATTACCTGTCATTAATTTTTTCATTTTATTAAGACCCCCTATTATAACTTTTAATATAATCTCTATTCCCTATTTAAATATAGATTATAATTTTAAGCTTCTACTTTTTGACTTTTTATATATTCCATAGCATTTTTTATGATACTTGGCGCTGCGCTACATTTACTCTCTGATACTGCGCATACCGCAAATCTTAATCCTGCTTTTAATGGAACTGTATAAACATTGTCTTTTGTTAATTCTTCACTTAAAGCCTTTGGATCTTCACATGGTATACTTACAAAGAATCCATCTCTATATGGCAATATGTCTAATCCACATTTTTCTGATTCTTTAACAAAAGCTTCTGCTCTAACGCTTAGTAGATTTTTATATTTGTCTTTTTCTTCAGTGTATGCTTTAAATTTTTCTGGATCATTTACTATGTTAGATAATAATGTCATTGGTCCTCTGTTGCAGTTTGACCAGTTTGCTCTACATGAGTGAACACAAGAATAGAAGAATTGTTCTGCTACGTCTTCACTAGATGATATACCTATAGCTGCACCCATTCTCATTCCATAAGCTGTAAATCCTTTTGACATACTGAACCCAACTATGACAAATATATTTTCTGGTAAATTTGAAAACTTCTTAAAGAATCTTCTACTTCCTTCATCATCTTTAGCAAAATCTATGTAAGCAACGTCAACGAATAATATTACTTTCTTTTCTGGATTTACTGCTACTTCTTTTGATAGATTTATTATTTTATCCCAGTCGTCATCTCCTACGCTATACCCAGTCGGATTATGTGCAGGTGTGTTTAATATAGTAAATATTCTTTCTTGTTTGTTTGCTAAATATAAAAACTTCTCTTTAAATGATGTGAAGTTAAAATCATTATTTTCATCAAATAATTGGTAAGTAACTATATCTCTATTAGTTTCTTCAGCTATACTTACGTATGGGCTCCAGTACCAATCTGATGTTAATATTTCATCACCTTCATTAGTGTAATTGTATACCGCTAATTTTATACTCCCACTTCCTCCTGGTGATGCTACTGCTCTAATGTGAGCTTCTGGCATAAATTCCTTAAAGCAAGCTTTCTTTACTGCTTCTAAATATTCTGGCTGACCTGCTATTCCTGCATATGCTGCTATTTCAGCATTTGGTAATGACTTATATTCATTGAAAACCGTATCTAGTGTTATAAGGTTTCCATCATCATCCATCAAAGCACCTATTGTTGCATTTATTACATTCTCTTTACCTAGGCTTTTTGTAGCATTTTGAGCTCTTTCAGATATGTTGAATATCGGATCATTCACCCTTGGCCATATTGCATGTTTTGCTACCATCATTTCCCCCATAATTTCAACTCCCTTGTGTGTTTAATTTTATATAAAAGCAACTTTCATGCCAGTATATACTTTGTTTAATTTTTTTTGTTTTTTAAAGCTTAATATTGATTTTCATAAATAATCTATAGTTTTTGTAAGTATTTTTATTTTTTATATAATTAAATTATTTATTTTTTTCTTATTCAAAAATAAACAAATCATCTTTAGTTAACACGTGTTCATTTAAGTTAACACTTTTCTTTATTAAACTTTTTCCATAGTGCAGTTCTACTTATACCTAAAATTTGTGCTATTTGTGTTTTACTAAGTCCTTGTTGTAATAGTATCGCTATGATTTTCTCTTCTACATATTTATTAACTTCTTTAATATCAATTTTATAGTTTTCAATATTAATTTTATTATTTTGATTGTTTTCTTCAAAGTCACTATAATCTAACTTATCTAATTGCCTATCAGTTAGGTTTAATTGTTCTTCGTAGTCTATTTTAATCTTCTCAGTTATAACATATTTTTGAGCAACATTTTTTAGTTCCCTTATATTACCTGGCCAATTATAATTTTCTAATCTACGTATATCTTTATCTGACAATTTACTTTTTGAGTGTTTTTCTACTGATTCACTTTCTAGAACTTCACTTTCTAATATTTGATTTACAAAATTATTGAAAAGTAATATTATATCTTTTTTTCTATCTCTTAGTGGAGGTATATCTATTTCTAAACTACTTAATCTATAAAATAAATCATCTCTAAAGGTATTTTCACTTATTTTTTTCCTTAGGGATTCATTTGTTGCAGCTATAATTCTAATATTTAAAGGTATTATATGATTTGAACCTATTCTCATTATTTCTCTTTCTTCAATTACCCTTAAAAGTTTTATTTGGAAATTTATAGGAAGGCTATTTATTTCATCTAAAAATACTGTTCCCTCATGAGCCAATTCAAATAATCCTAGCTTCCCACCTTTTTTAGCCCCTGTAAATGCTCCTTCTTCATATCCAAAAAGTTCACTTTCAAGTAAATTTTCAGATATTGTTGCACAATTTATTGCAACAAAAGGTTTATCTTTTCTATTACTTATATTGTGCATACTTTGAGCTATCATTTCTTTTCCTGAACCACTTTCTCCATATAAAAGTGTTGTATAATCAGTTCTACCAATTTTTTTAGCTTCTTCAATTAATTCTTTTGTGCACTCATCTTTATATATAAAATCATTAAAAGTGTATCTAGCATAAAGTCCTTTTTTATTTAAATCTAGTCGTATTTGTCTTTCTAGTTTTTGTATTTTAGTTATATCTTGAATTATACCTACTACACCATAAGTCTCATCATCTATTTCAATTAATTTAGCTCTAGTATTTACTTCTAGGTTATTTAAATATCTTATTTTTCTTTTAATATTTTCATTTTTATGTAGACACTCCATAAGCCAATTCATATTTGGAAAAACATCTAGTATATGTTTATTAAGTACTTCACTCTCTTTCTTTTTGAGTATTTTTTCAATACTTTCATTGTATATTATTATTTTTCCTTTTCTATCTACAGCTATAACCCCATCTTTAATTCCATCTAATATGTTTCTTAGTACCTCATTGTTGAATTTTTCCTCATTTATTGTATTTATTAGTTTTTTTGCATAATCAATTGCTTCTTTTATAGATTCTCTACTTGCATTTATAAATACATGTTCAATTTTATATTGTCTAGCAAAAGAACAGGCTATTCCACTTCCTACAATAACTACATCCTCTTTTTCTTGAATATATTTAGTCACTTTATTTCTTATTTCAAATTTTGATTTAAACCATTCCTCTTTTATTTCTGTATTAATCAAGTCCTTGCACTTACTATAATCAAAGTAGACTTCATCATCTCCCAAAATTAATACAATTTTCTTTGAGTAAGACTCTGCTATTTTAATAGCTCTTAATAATTCTATCATTTTAATATTCAAAGGTATTATAGGAACATTTACCGTATCTAATATTAGTTTATATCCCCCACCTCTACCTATTATTACTTGAGCACCTTTTTCCGCTAATATTTGTCCTTGTTTTTCTAGCAATTCTACATCAATGATATCCATTATGATGTTTCCATTTTCAATATCGTCAGGATATAAGGCTTCAATTTTTTCTTTTAGTTCTATATCCGAGGCTATGATTCCAATTATTTTTTCCACAATTTTCTCTCCCCTTAATTCTATGAAATACCTTATTTTTCCTAATTATAACATACTTGTATTAATTTTAGAATTTAGGCTAAAGCTTAAAATATAAATATTTTTTAAGCTTTAACCTAATTTATTATATAAAAAAATAAGTAACCAATTTTTAAATTAAATTGATTACTTATTTCGAAATTAATATTTTAAACTACACAATTTTCTACTTGTACTATATAATCTTGACATTTTTCACAAACTATTATGCTAACTATATAACTATCGTCTACTTTATCCTTTTTTGATAACTTATTAAAAGATAAACCTTCATATTCTTTATTTATATCACTTATTACATACTCACCATTTTTAGTGAATATATAAAAATGGTATTCTAAGAATCCAAAGAACTTTTGCTTTTCTTTAACTCCAGCTAAGCATTCAGGACAAGCTTCTTGATAATACTCTATATCAAAATCTATACTATCTGCATTATTTAATATATCTATTATTTTTGATACATTAATTGCCTTTACTGGTTTTTCCTCATCATTTATTAAGTCACTGCAATTATCCTCAGTTAAAATATATTCTTTATCTTCATAGTTAAATTTATATACACTCATCTTACACCTCTTTATTATTTGTCAATTTCTGATTTGAATGGCACAGGCTCTCTTAGTGCTTTTGTATATTCTTCATCTGTAATATATCCAAGCTCATTCATTTTATAAAGTATTGTTTCCTGTCTCTTCTTAGCCTGGCTATGCTCTTTATACCTTGCAGGGTTATTTGTAATACCTGCAAGCATTGCACACTGTGCTAAACTTAAATCACTTACATCTTTTCCAAAATACTCAATAGCTCCTTTTTTAACTCCATAAGATGACTTTCCTAGGTATATATTGTTTAAGTATGTTACTAGTATTTCATCTTTGGTCATTGTCTTATTCATCTGGAAAGCATTGTACATATCTTTAATTTTTCTTTTATATGTTTTATCATAATTAGTTAAAAGATTTTTTGAAATTTGCATTTCTATTGTACTTCCACCTTGAGTAGTATCAGAGGTTAAGTTATGAATCAAAGATCTAACTAAAGATGTATAATCTACTCCTTTATGTTTATAAAAACGTTCATCCTCTATAGATACTACTGCATCCTTTAAATACTTTGGTATTTCATCACTAGTTGCAACTGAGCTACTTATGTAATTGGCTTCTAGTATAGCATTATTTATCTTTTGTGCATCTTTTACTGTTGCAAATACAAATACAGTTCCAACTGTAGATAAAACAATCAAACTCACTAAAAAAGTCACTAAAAGTATTTTTCCAACTTTTAATAAATTTTTTCTATTCTTTTTGACTTTTCTTTTATTTTTTCTACTATTAGGATTTCTATTACTACTTGTACTTCTATTACTACTTGTACTTCTATTATTTGTTGAACTATTACTTCTATTTATACTCTTAGATCTGCTTTGTTCTCTATAATTTAGATCTTCTCTTACAGGTCTCTTAGTGGAATCATTTGAACTAACTTTTCTTCGCCTTATTTTATTATTTTCATCGTCTTGGTAATAACTCATTGTCTCCTCCTTGGTTTATAAAATTATTATACCTTTTTCTCCTAAATAAATCAAAGAACAAAATTGTAAGACAATATTTCTAAATATTTTAATAAAAATTGTGTCACTTTAGTATTTTTCTATAGTTATGTTTTTCTATTCACAATAAAAATTTAATTTTTATTGTATTTTATGTTTTATTTTTCTGTTTTTAGGGTAATATATATTTTGTATCCAAAATATATAAATAGGAGGTAATACATATGGCTTATGTTATAGGTGATGCTTGTATTAGCTGTGGAGCTTGTGAACCTGAGTGCCCTGTTAATTGTATTTCTGCAGGAGATGATATATACGTTATAGATGAAACTAAATGTATAGAATGTGGAACATGCAACAGTGTGTGTCCGGTAGATGCTCCTCAACCAGAATAATTAAATATTCTACATAAAAAAAGAAAAGATTTTAATCTTTTCTTTTTTATTTTATGTTTATAGTTTTAGTTACTTTTTCATTGTTAACATCTTCTACATTTGTAAATACTAATTTTATAGGTTCTTTGGTATTGTATAATGTTACTCCCATTTTCACAGTCTTACGCTCATTATTTCGTAGACTACCTATAAAACCCTCTATATTATCTTTAGATGTACTTACAAAGTATTTTGTAGGTTTGTCTCCTTGGTATGGATACACATTTAAATTTGCCAATTCTATATTATCTTGTCCATAATTTTTTACATCCATAGTTATTATGGCATAAGCACCATATACTTCTCCTACATCAATTTTTTCCTCTGATACTTTTATTTTTGTGATTTTTATTTTTACATCTTTGTTGCTTAAGTTGTTTATCCATATATCATTTTTATATGTTTTAGGATTATTTATACAATTTGATGTTATTCCACTACTAAGCACTATAAACATAGTTAATATACCTAATATAATTTTTTTATACATATTAACCTCCTACACTTACTTTTATTTTGTGCATAGGAAAATTTTTCATGCATATTTTCAATTTATTTATTAATTTTTATTATAACTAAATTTTTTTTAACTTTTTTCATTTTTTTGTTGATTTTTTTGTCGAAATTTGTTATTATTAATTTAAGGTTATTCCCCTAATAACCGATTATTTTACTCCCCAAATAAAATATATTCCCTAATAAACCCCTTTTTATAATATATTTTACCCCTTTTTATAGCCTTACTTGATCGGATTAAAGTAAGGCTATTTTTTTTCATATTTTTTTATTATTTCTCTTACACTTCTATATCCCTTTGCTTTACTTTCTAAAAATGAAACCCTTTTACCATCATCCAAAATGTTCCATACGTTATTATCTTTATACAATATAATTTGAACATTTTTATTATATGTTTTTTTAGACCATGTAAAAGTCTCTAAGTCTTCACTTTCATAAATCCAGTCTAAATTTTCATTTATCATAGATATATCATTCATTATATCTAGTACATCATTATATCTGTCTTGAGGATTCATACTTATACACTTTTCAATTACACTAATCAAAGATTTCGGTATATGTGGTAAATATTTTTTTCTAACAGGAAACTTGCCTTTTGCACAAGCGGCTTTTAAACTATTTAAATCCTTGTATTTTTTTGCTTGTTTATTATATTCCTCATTGCCATTACACATCCTATATAAAGTTGTGCCTATTTGATAAACATCAACTTTTTTAGTTATTATAGAGTTTGTGCATTGTTCTGGAGCAATATGCTTATAGTAAACATTTTTTAATTTCGCATTACCTAAATGATTTAAATATAATGCCGATCCAAAATCAGTTAATATTGCATTATCTTCATTATCTATTAATATATTATTAGGTTTTATATCACAGTGTATTATGCCTTTACTGTGCATATATTGTAGTGCAGATAAAAAGTCTAATGAATACTTTATTATTTCTCTTATAGTTAAATTTCGTGTTTTTATCAGATGGTGTAGTGAGCCTTTTTTGAAATATGGCATAGTTAAATATATATATTCATCATCATAAGATGCTGTGTTTATAGTTATAATATTTGGGTGACTTAACTTATATATTTTTTTAGACTCTTCAAAGCATTTGTCAGTTTCTCTAAAATTTTTTTTGTCAATTTGTTTTAATATAAATCTAGATCCTAATTGTTTATCTTCAACAATATATAGTACTGAGTTCACACCTTCCGAATGTATCTTTTCTATTATTTCAAATTTAAAATTTGTACTTATCTCCATATATCCACCTCATAACTTGCTAACAGTTCTTCTATTACACCTTCGATCTTTACCATACCTATAACCCCTATTCCTGCGTCTTCTTCCATGTTTATAGAAGCTTTTTTCACCGAATATTGACTTATAGTTGTTGCAATGATTTTTCTTATGTATTTTAATTGTTCTCCCTTACTAAAAGAATTTGGAATTGCAATTTTTCCTTGGTTTATTTCTCTCTTATATCCATCACTATTTTTAAATATTGTAAATTCTATTTTATCTATACATATTTTTATATCTATAGAAACCATAGCATCAACTCCAGGTAAATATTTTCGTCTTTTATATACTATGAATAGATTTTTAATTTAAACACTAAATATAATCAAATCGAGTAGGAAAAACTCGGGGTAATTAATCCCGAGTTCAGACCTCTCACAGAACCGTACGTGCGGGCCTCGCATACGGCTCCTGATAAATTTTAGTTGCTACATCTGTAGCAATACAAAGTATTAACTTTTAC
>NZ_JBOFOR010000032.1:0-3440 GCF_051659545.1 Romboutsia sp.
CTTGCATGTGTTAGGCACGCCGCCAGCGTTCATCCTGAGCCAGGATCAAACTCTCAAAATAAATTTTGAATTTATATCGCATTATAATAATCTTCACATTCGTTCAGCTTATTCTAACGCTCAAATAAAAGTTGTCCATTGCTCAGCTAATCATTATCTGAATATCTGGCTTGGTTTGTTTGTGTTTTAATTCTATAAAGAATTATGTTTGTTTCTATAAATTAACCTACTGTTTAATTTTCAAAGTTCATTTTTTGTTTTGTTTGTCTCTCTCGAGCACATTTATAATATTATCACCATTATTTTTTCTCGTCAACTATTTTTTGCATTTTTTTTTAAATTTTATTATATTCTTTATATTTTTCCACTTATATTGTGATTGTTGTATGGAATGATAATTAGTATAAGTGTTGAATTTTAAACAAAGAAGGTGTTGCTTTTGAAGAAATTAACCTCTATTTTAGCTTTATCATCTTTATGTATTTCTTTATCTGGCTATTCTGTAGCTAGTACACGTATTTCTAAAGGCATAAATAAGGAACAATTAGAAATTAAATCCACTAATTTTGATAATACTTGTATTGATTGGTTTTTTTATTCCTAATATTCAATCTAAAACACCTGAAATTAATGATAAATTAAATTTTAAGCTAAATGATTACAATCCTATTTACAATGGTTCAACTAATTCTAAGAATAAATCTTTATACTTAGCGTTTGATGAAGGCTACGAGAATGGATATACTGATCAGATTTTAGACGTGTTAAAAGAAAAGAATGTTAAAGCTATTTTCTTTGTTACTTCTCATTATGTTTGTTATTCACCTGATACTGTGAAAAGAATGGTGGCTGAAGTTCATGTGGTAGCTAATCATACTAAGCACCACTACTCTATGCCTAGTATTACTTATTCTCCTGATGTTTTTAATAAAGAGCTTCGTGATGTTGAGGATAAATTTAAAGAATTAACTGGCAAAGATATTCCTAAATTTTTCAGACCACCTATGGGTAAATACTCTGAACAAAGTTTGGCTATGACTAAGGATAGGCTATCAAACGTTTTTTGAAGTTTTGCTTATGGTGATTATGAGCCTAATCGTCAGCCTGGTGTTGGATATGCTAAGAATCATATTTTAAGTCATCTTCATGATGGTTCTATATTGTTATTACATGCTATATCTAAGACAAATGCCAATATTCTCGGTGAGGTTATTGATGATGCTAGAAAAGACGGGTATGAATTTTACTTGTTACCTTAGATATAATCTACTATGTTAAAAAGCGTAGACTTAGTCTACGCTTATAAAATTTAACTTTTATTTTAAATTAATTAGCTCTTTGTATCATTTGTTCGAATTCAGCTTTATATTCATTTAATATTTTTTCAGCACTATCTACAGTTATTTTATTTACATATTCATAATTTAAATTTTTTTCTTCTTTTATTACTTGTTCTAATTGGTCAATAGCTATTTTTTGACCTTCTAATCCACCATTTGCAAATTGAGCTTTTACTCCATTTATAGCATGGTTTATTCTAGCTACTACACTATTATAATCTTTATTAACATTTGCTAACGTATCGTATACATATTTTGTATCTTCATTTTCTATTCCATTAAATATAACTCCATCCACTCTAGATACTGCTACTCTTATGTAACTAGACATTAATTCCCATTGTCCGTTTTGTGTAAAGTCTGCATCTTTTAACATATTTTCTGTCATTTTTGCTTCATGTACTGCTCTTGCTAATTCTAATTTTAATTTGTATTGGTCTAATATTTTTGTAGCACTATCTATAGTTGTTTCGTTTGCATATTCATAGTTTAATTCTTTCTCTTCTTTTATTATTTGTTCTAATTGAGCTACTGCTATTTCTTTACCTTCTAAGCTTCCGTTGTTAAATTGAGATTCTAATCCATTTATAGCATGGTTTATTCTTCCTACTATGCTGTTGTAACTTCTGTTTATTTTATCTAATGCATCATATACAGACTTTGTATCTTCATTTTCTATTCCATTAAATACAATTCCATTTACTCTATCTACAGCTGCACCTATGAAACTAGCCATATACTCCCATTTGCCTCTTTCTGTAAAATCTGCTTCATCTAATAACTTTAAAGCATATTCAGATTCCCCTACTGCTACTTTTAGTTGGGCTCCTAATTCTCCATCTACTTTTTTATTATCTTCAGGCGTTGACTCTAATTTTGATTTATATTGATCTAATATTTTTGTAGCACTATCTATAGTTGTTTTGTTTGCATATTCATAGTTTAATTCTTTCTCTTCTTTTATTATTTGTTCTAATTGAGATACTGCTATTTCTTTACCTTCTTTTCCTCCATTTGCAAATTGAGCTTCTAATCCACTTATAGCATGCTGTATTCTACCTACTATGCTATTATAGCTTTTGTTGACATTTGCTAGTGTATCGTATACATATTTTGTATCTTCATTTTCTATCCCATTAGATCTAACTCCATTTACTCTATCTACTGCCGCACTTATATAACTAGCTATTAATTCCCAATTACCTCTTACTGTAAAGTCTGCATCTTTTAACATATTTTCTGTTAATTTTGCTTCATGTACTGCTCTTGCTAGTTCTAATTTTAATTTATATTGATCTAATATTTTTGTAGCACTATCTACAGTTTTTTTATTTACATATTCATAATTTAATTCTTTCTCTTCTTTTATTATTTGTTCTAATTGAGCTACTGCTATTCCTTGGCCTTCTAATCCACCATTTGCAAATTGAGATTCTAATCCATTTATAGCATGTTGTATTCTTCCTACTATACTATTGTAACTTCTGTTAACTTTATCTAATGTATCATATACATATTTTGTATCTTCATTTTCTATTCCATTAAACCTAGCTCCATCAGCTCTTGCAACTGCTGATTTTATATAGTTAGACATTCTTTCCCATTCTCCATATTGTGTGAAGTCACATGTTTCCAACGTACTTAATGCATTATCAGCTTCAATTTTAGCATCCTTTAATCCTGCGAGTGCTTCATCATATGACATTGTTTCTACTTGATTCTTTGTATTAGCTACTGTAGTTTCTCCTTCTAATGCAAATGAAGTTACTGGTAAAGCTGTCCCTGATACTGAAGTTGCAATTAATCCTGCTACTATTAAATTTTTAGTACTTAACTTTTGTAATTTCTTTGGCATGAAAATCCCCCCGTTTTTTTATAATAATTTTTATTCAAACCCCTAAGCTTATCCAACCTATGGACTTCATATATTTCAAAGAAATTTCTACTAATATTTTTTTCACAATAAATAAATTTCTCTGAAGTCTATTAATTATGATTACACTTATATTGTAGTTACTTCAAAATTCAATATCTATTACCCATTGATGTAGTTTTTTTTGTCTACTTATTTGTTACACTAGTAGAGTATTCTTTTGTAGT
>NZ_JBOFOR010000033.1:0-8829 GCF_051659545.1 Romboutsia sp.
TAAAAAAGACCAAAACTCCAATGCTATTTATACATGGAGGTTGTGACAAAGTTGTACCTTGCGAGATGTGTAAAGCTATATTTGATGCAAAAAAATACGGTATAAAAGATAAGTTTGAGGCAAAGAGTGCAAGCCACACAGATGTTTTAGACAAGGATAAAGAAGGATATATTAGTCATTTAAATCAATTTTTAGATTCAGTAGGTATGTAAAAAATTAGGAAAAAAATAATCCTATTTTTTTGTACCATAAAATACAAATATATTTAAGAACTACAATTGGCAAATTATACTAAGCCTTCTATTGAGATTATGATAGAGGGTTTTTGCCTGTATAGTACTATAGAACTAGTTGACAAAAACAATGGTATGTTAAACTAAGTTATATAGTATTAAAAACTATATAACTTAGAAATATTAACCAAACTTAATAAATCATTGGGGGATAAAATTATGATTAGAATTATATCAGATTCATCGACAATGTACTCTATTGTAGAAGGAAAGAGTAAAGGAATTGATATTGCACCACTTTCAGTAACAATTAATAACATGACATACAAGGAAAATGAAGAAATAAGCACCGAAGAGTTTATTGATATAATCAATCAAGGTCATGTACCAATGTCATCTCAGCCAGCTATAGGTGAGGTTATAGAATTATACAATAAATATCCTAATGATAAAATAATTAATATAACAATGGCAGATGGACTATCTGGTACGTATAATTCAGCTTGTTCTGCAAAAACAATGGTTAACAATCCAGATAATATAGATGTTGTAAATTCAAAAACATTATGCGGGCCTCACAGATACTTGGTAGATTTGGCTGTACAGCTTGTAAATGAGGGTAAGTCAAAAGAAGAAATATTAGAGGTTCTTAAAGATATAATTGAAACATCACAATCATATTTAATTCCAAATGATTTTGAATATTTAGTTAGAGGCGGAAGATTATCACCTTTAGTTGGAAAAATTGGAAGTGCTATAAAGCTAGTACCTGTAATGGTAGTGATAGAAGATGGAAAAAGAATATCTAAGTTTACAACTAAACGTACTTTTCCTAAAGCAATTGAAAAAATAACACAAGCATTTCTTGAAGTAGGTGTAGATGACAGCTATTATATTTATATAAGTCATGCATGTAATGAAAAATTAGCAAATACAGCTAAACATTTAGCATATTTTATAGTAGTTTGTGTTTTAAAACAAGTATTTAGTTTAACAGAAATATGTAAAATGATTAGAATGCAAATAGATACATTTCCCATTGAACAAGCATATGATTATTTTTGTGTAGAGCTTGAAGAAGCGGTAAAACAGGCTTTAGTAACCAGAGATTTCTCAAAAGATACCTTTGAGGGAAAAAGGACGCTACAAGGAGAAATGACTAAATCTGCAGCAATGAGTTTTGCTAATAAACTTTATCTACAAAAATGTATTATGGATAAAATTGATGAGTAGTAAGCCAAGTTACTTCGTACCTTGGCTATGCCACTTGAAATTAAGCAAATGAAAGAAGCGTACACAAAGTTAACCTTAGTGTACGCTTCTTTCATTTATTATATTATTAAATTTCTAATAATATAATAAATAAGATATCATTATATACTTAAAATAGCATAACTAAAAATGTATTTACATATTATGTAATGAAACATGTAGTACTTAAGGAGTGGAGAATTATATTTTATAAAATATTAGTTATCAACTCTGAGCTTACAATTAAAATATCTATAAAGTAAAGGGAGAGGATCATTAGATGGGACAAATGAAATGTCCAGTTACAGGAAGAGTAAGCAAAGCTGAATCAGGAGGTGGACCTACAAATAAGGATTGGTGGCCTAATCAACTAAACCTAGATATTCTTCATCAAAACTCAAGTTTGAGTAATCCAATGGGAACTAAGTTTAATTATGCTGAAGAATTTGAAAAACTTGATTATGAAGCATTAAAGGAAGATTTATACAATTTAATGACAGATTCAAAGGATTGGTGGCCAGCAGATTTTGGTCATTATGGACCACTATTTATTCGTATGGCATGGCATAGTGCAGGAACTTATAGAATAGGTGATGGTAGAGGAGGAGGAGGAGATGGTTCCCAAAGATTTCCACCAATTGACAGTTGGCCTGATAACATTAATTTAGATAAAGCTCGAAGATTACTTTGGCCAATTAAACAGAAATATGGTAGTAAAATTTCATGGGCAGATCTTATGATATTAGCAGGAAACTGTGCTTTTGAATCAATGGGACTTAAGACTACTGGATTTGGTGGTGGCCGTGTGGATGTTTGGGAGCCACAAGATATTTACTGGGGTATGGGAAACTTTAAGCTTGAAAATAATAAAGATCCTGTAAGTGGTAAACTTGAGAATCCACTTGCTGCAATTCAGATGGGATTAATTTATGTAAATCCAGAAGGACCTGATGGAAAACCAGATCCACGTGGGTCTGCAAAAGATATTAGATTAAGCTTTTCACGCATGGCCATGAATGATGAAGAAACTGTAGCACTTATAGCTGGTGGTCATACTTTTGGTAAATGCCATGGGGCAGCTTCTCCTACTTATGTAGGTCCTGCACCTGATGCGGCAGATCTTTCCGAACAGGGACTTGGTTGGAAGAATAGTTATAAAAGTGGTAAAGGCATTGATACCATTAGTAGTGGAATTGAAGGTGCCTGGAAGCCAAATCCAACAAAATGGGATATAGGCTATTTTAAGGTATTGTTCAAGTACCAATATGAATTAGTTAAGAGTCCGGCTGGAGCCTATCAGTGGATAGCTAAAGATGTAGATGAAGAAGATATGATAATAGATGCACATGACCCATCAAAGAAACATCCTCCTATGATGACAACAGCTGACTTAGGTCTTATATATGATCCAATATATGAAAAAATTTCTAGAAATTATTTAAATAATCCTGATAAATTTGCTGATGATTTTGCACGTGCTTGGTTCAAGTTGACACATCGTGATATGGGGCCTATTTCACGATATCTTGGGCCAGAAGTTCCAAAAGAGGAGTTTATATGGCAAGACCCTGTACCAGAAGTTGATTATAAACTAATCAATAGAGAGGATATTGAATATCTTAAAAAGAAAATTTTAGATTCTGGATTATGTGTGTCTGAACTAGTTTATACAGCTTGGTCATCTGCATCAACCTTTAGAGGTTCAGACAAACGTGGTGGTGCAAATGGAGCTAGAATTCGACTTCTGCCACAGAGAACTTGGGAGGTTAATGAGCCTGAACAACTAAATAAGGTTTTACAAATTCTTGAAAAAATAAAGTCAGATTTTAATTATTCACAACTAAAATCAAATAAGAAGGTATCCTTAGCAGATTTGATTGTTCTTTCTGGGGGTGCAGGTATTGAAAAGGCAGCGAAGAAAGCTGGATATAAAATTATAGTTCCTTTCCTTCCAGGACGTACCGATGCATCACAGGAACAAACTGATATTGAATCATTTGCTGTACTTGAACCGAAAGCAGATGGATTTAGAAATTACTTAAAATTAGAATATTCAAATAATTCGGAAGAGTTATTAATTGACCGTGCACAACTTTTAACATTGACTGCTCCTGAAATGACAGTATTATTAGGAGGTATGCGTGTATTAAATACTAACTATAAAAAATCTCAGCATGGAGTGTTTACAAATAGTCCAGAGGTTCTTACAAATGATTTCTTTGTAAATCTTTTAGATATGAATACGGTTTGGGCACCTACTTCTTCAGATGAACAAATATTTGAGGGACGTGATAGAACAACAGGAAAATTAAAGTGGAAAGGAACGCGAGTTGACCTTGTTTTTGGATCTAATTCTCAGCTTCGTGCTATTTGTGAAGTATATGCAAGTGAAGGCTCTCAGGTTAAATTCTTAAAGGACTTTGTATGTGCTTGGAACAAAGTAATGAATGCAGATCGTTATGATATAGACTAATTTAAAAAGTAGAAGTTAAAGACAATGAAGTATTTATAGATGGTGCAAAAGTAGTTATTAGTTATATTAGTATGGATAAATTTATATAGAAATTATCCATACTAAATAAAACATGTATAGAAAATATCTATATAGATTTACTTTATAACTTACCTCTGATAGTATATACAAGATTAGTAACTTAGTAAAAAAAGAAAAATATATATTATTAAGGAGCGATGTAATGATGCCTAACAAATTAAGAAAAAGTGCAGATATATCCATAACAGCAACATTAAATTTGGGTATTATATCAGGCTGTTCCCAAGAAGAACCTACAAGTGAAAAAATTCAAACTATAACTACTAAAGACTTAGAATCAAAATTAAAAGATGATAGTTGGGTAATAGTTGATACTCGTATAAATGATGCCTACAATGGATGGAAATTAGAAGGAGTAGAAAGAGGGGGACATATAGAAGGTGCAACAGATTTTTCAGCTAATTGGCTAGAAGTAAATATAAAAGATAAAGAGAAAACTTTAGAGCAAGCTTTAAAAACTAAAGGTATAGACAAAGATAAAAATATAGTCCTATATGATGCTAACGGAGAAGATGCAGAGGCAGTAGCTTATTACTTAAAAGATCAAGGATATGAAAATCTATATACATATGACGTAAAAGAATGGTCAAAAGATGAAAAACTACCAATGGAACAATATGAAAACTATAAAATGATAGTTCCAGCAGTAGTTGTACAAGATATACTAGATGGAAAGAAACCAGAAACTTTTGAAAATGCTAAGAATATAAAAGTTGTGGAAGCTAGCTGGGGAGAAGAAAAAGAAGCTTATGCAAAAGGACATGTACCAACAACAGTACATATAAATACTGAAACTATAGAACCACCTCCAACATGGGTTTTAGCTAGTGATGAAGAACTAACAAAATTTACAAAGGACTATGGATTCACAAAAGATGATACTATAATAGTAACGGGACCTAACACTATGGCATCATATAGAATAGCAGTAGTACTTAGATATATGGGCGTAAATGATGTAAGAGTATTAAATGGTGGAAATGATGCATGGGTTAGAGCGGGATATGAACTTGAAAAAACTTCAAATCCAAAGCAATCAGGTAGTGACTTTGGAGCACCAATACCAGCAAACCAAGCTTTAATAGATACTATACCAGAGCTTAAAGAAATGCTAAAAGATCCTAACTTTACATTAGTTGATAACAGAAGTTGGAATGAATACATAGGTAAAGATTCAGGATATAGCTACTACAATAAAAAAGGTCGTATACCTGGAGCTGTTTATGGATATGCAGGCACAAGTTCAGTAACTCTAGAAGATTATCGTAATATAGATAATACAATGAGAAATTCTGATGAAATATTAGCATTATGGAAATCTTCAGATATAAATACAGATAATCATCTAGCGTTTATGTGTGGAAGTGGATGGAGAGCAGCGGAAGTATTAACTTATGCTAATGTCATGGGATTTGACAATACTTCTTTATACAGTGATGGATGGATGGGATGGAGTAATTACAGTTCAAATCCAATAGAAACAGGAGAAATTAAGTAATAGTTACTTTATAGATAAATTAGCGTATCACTATTTTATAATTGCATTTGCTATAGTTTTATTAATTCAAAATAAACAGTATCACCTTCATGTAACACAGACTTTGCAAATTGAGATGCCTCAGGTCCATATTTACTATTGCCAATGGTTCTGCGCGTTGCTAAAAATCTTTTTTACTTTCACTAAGTATGTTGATCTTGCTTAAACATAGCAATTTATCTACAATTTTTGAGTTAATATAATTTACTTAAGCATAAAAAGAAGGTGCCAGTATGCACCTTCTTTATATTAAATATATTAATAATGATAATATATTATCTATATTCATTATTTACTTTGTAGTTGGTGGTGTAAAAATTCTAGTGGCTAACTCATCATCCAACATATACAGTGCTGCAGGGTTATCATTGCATCTTTTAACTTTTTTCAATATAGTACTAAATGAATTTTCTTCCTCAACCTGTTCGTCTATAAACCATCTTAGTAAGCTTATAGTTGCATGATCTTTTTCCTCATTAGCCAAATCAGCTAAGTTATAAATTCTACGTGTAACTTCTTGCTCATGCTCTAACCCCTTTTGAAAAACATCAATAATATCATTGAATTGTTGGTTAGGTCTGTTAATAGCGTCATGTTCTACATTACCACCTTTTTGAAGTATGTAATCATAAAACTTCATAGCATGAAATAATTCTTCTTGAACTTGAACTCTAAAAAAGTTACCAAATCCGCTTAAATCTAGTGATTCCACATATGATGCCATTGCTAAATATGAATATGACGAATAAATCTCAAAATTAATCTGCTCATTTAAAGCTTTCTCTAGTTCTTTACTTAACATATAAACACCCCTTTAAAATAATATACACAGTATAATTATAATTTTATTGCTATAAAATAGCAATTATTAGTTTTATTTATTAACAAGTATATTAAATTAATACCTAAAACTAATATAGAATTAGAGAGGTATTAATTTACAAGTAAAATAATATATATATAAAAGCTGAAAAATTAAATAAAATGGGGGATATAAGAATGCAAAAAATATCTTTAGACTTTTCAAAACAAGCAGTAGAAAAGTTTATGGAAAGTACTTCACAGAAAGTACCAGATCTTATTTATGTAATAGCCGTACTTACAATAGGTATATATGTATCTAGATTGGTCAAAAGAATAGTTTATAAATTCTTGTTAAAATATAATATAAGTAAAGGAATTACAAACTTCATAGTATATGGAATTTATATAACTATGCTATCAATGGTAGTAATGACCTGCTTAGAAAAGATAGGAATAAAAACAACATCAATTGTAGCGGTACTTGGGGCAGCAGGTTTTAGTATAGGGTTAGCATTCAAAGAAATATTATCGAATATAGGCTCAGGTATGATAATATTATTTTTCAAACCTTTTAAAATAGGTGATTACATACAAGGATCAGGGATAGAAGGATGTGTAGAAGATATACAAATTTTTAGCACAGTACTTAAAACACCTGACAACAAAACTATTATAGTACCTAATTTTAAATTAACTAGTGATAATATTGTAAATTTTACACATCAAGAAATCAGAAGAATTGATTTTTCTTACAATATTGCATATGATAGTGATATTGATTTAATCAAAGAAATATTAAGTAATATATTTAGTGAAGAAAAAAGAATTTTAGATGACCCTAAGCCGATCATAGGTATAAACTCTATTGGAAATAACTCTATTCAAATAGTAGGAAGACCCTGGGTATATACATCTGATTATTGGGATGTATATTTTGATATTATGGAAAGGGTTAAAAGAAGTTTCGACCAATATAATATAGTTGTACCTCTAATTATTGGAATGATAAATGAGAAAATTAAACAATAAATTAGGTGACAAAGAAATACATCGAGTATAGAATTAAATTAATTCGAGAATAGAAATAAATGGAGAGACATATGAAAATTAATGAAGAAAGATTTGAAAAAGATATTTTTAACTATATAGAAAAAATTAAAAATCTGCTATCTCCCCAAATATGGCAAAACATACTACTAGATTGTTCTAAAAATGAGATATTTGTACTTTGGCTTTTACACATAAATAAAGAAGTGAATATGACGGAAATAGCAAAGTATATAAATGCACCTTTAAATACAGCTACAGGTATTATTAGTCGTATGGAAAAGAAAAATCTAGTTTTAAGACAACGTAGCATAGAAGATAAAAGAATAGTAACAATTAAGCTTGGAGAAAGTGGAGATGAACAGATTCAAGCGATACTAAAGGAGTTTATGTACTATGGACAAAGGGTTATTGAAGCTTTTAGCGAAGAAGAAATAAAGCTTTTCTTTTCAATGATGAATAAACTTACTGACATTATGATGGAAGAAAGAGAGAAAGAGAAAACTAAATCAAAAATAAGAAAGATATCTATTGATTAATATTTTAGCAAAAGTGTTTTGAAATACTATTTCTTAGCATTACAAAATAAGCTGTTGTTGTTTACAACAGCTTTAAAAAAAAAAATACTTCGAATATAGAAGTATTTTAAATAAGAATTAATTCTACAAATAATGGAGGGGTAAAAACGAATAGAATCTATATTTTTACAGGAAAAGGCGGTGTTGGCAAAACTAGTGTAGCAGCCACACACGCAATAAAAAGAGTAGGTGCAAAAGTAGCAGGTCCAACGGTAGAAAGAATAATGAAAATACCTATGCCTGATGATAGTGTTTTTGATGATATAGAATATATTATGAAAAAAATGGAACGTTTACAAAATCTAATGCTTAATAAAGATAATGTCAGTCTTAGAATAGTAACTACCCCAGAAAAAATAGTAATAAAAGAAGCAAAACGAAACTTTACTTGTTTACATTTATATAATTACAATGTAGATGCAATAATGGTGAATAGAATTTATCCAAAACAAGCAATGGAAGGCTATTTTAGTAAGTGGATAATAATGCAAGAAGAAGGACTAAGAGAAATAGAAGAAAGTTTTTCAGAAGTACCAAAATTCTACCTTGAACTTCAAAAAGAGGAATTAAGAACAATACCAACACTTAAAAAAGTGGGGAATATGATTTTTGGATCTGAAGATTTAACTAAGATTTTATTTAAAGAAGAAATATTTACAATAAATTGCCGAAAAGCTCCCTTCTTTAGATGTGGGGATGAAAGGCAAGGTCTCAAACTATCTTAATAAAGAGAGGTGGAACAACTTCTAGTTATATTAAGTCTCAAATGTTGTATAATAAAAATAATATATGATGAAAGTGGGGTGAAAATTATGGAACAAGTAA
>NZ_JBOFOR010000034.1:0-3663 GCF_051659545.1 Romboutsia sp.
AAAAGTAAGCCACACTATATATGCTATGAACTACAAGGACTACATAATTTTAGGGTATCATACCTTAGAAAAAAGGGAATCCTAATAATAACATGGACTGTAAAAAGTGCCTTAGATATGGAAAAGGCATATAAATATAGTGATAATATAATATTTGATAGTTTCTTACCTAAATAACAAAAAAATATAAATATAGTTGACAAATAAAAAAAATCATAATATATTATTATTAACAATTTAAGCTAAGAATTTAATAGTAGGTATAAAAGCTATGAAAAGAACAAGTAGAATTAATAGAATCTTACAGAGAGTTTCCGTTTGGTGAAAGGAAATAGATAAGTTAGTTTGAATACATCTTGGAGCAGTAATCCCAAAAGATAGCAACCAGTAGGGATTAACGTATTGGCACACGTTACCGTGCTATAGTATACCAAGTTTCTTGGAATACTTATTAAGGTTAATAATGCAAATTATTAATGAATTAAGGTGGTAACACGTAAGCACAGCTTTCGTCCTTTTATAGGGATGAAGGCTTTTTTTATTGCAAATAATACAAAAATACAGGAGGGTAAACATGATAAATTTAGATGAACAAGTAAAAATAATTTTAAAAGGTGTAGATGATATAATAGATGAAAAAGAACTAAGAGAAAAACTAGTAAAAGCTGACAAAGAAGGACGTCAATTAATAGTTAAATTAGGTCTTGACCCATCTGCTCCAGATATCCATTTAGGACACACAGTTGTTCTTAGAAAAATGAAGCAATTACAAGACTTAGGACACCAAGTAGTAATAATAATAGGAGACTTTACAGGAAAGATAGGAGATCCAACTGGAAAATCTTCTGCTAGAAAAGCATTAACTACTGAGCAAGTTTTAGAAAATGCAAAAACTTACCAAGATCAAATATTCAAAGTATTAGACCCAGAGAAAACTGAGGTTAGATTTAATAGTGAGTGGTTATCTAAATTAAACTTTGAAGAGGTAGTTAGATTAGCAGCAACAATGACAGTTGCAAGAATGTTAGAAAGAGAAGACTTCAAAAAGAGATACGAAAGTAACACTCCAATATCAGTACACGAATTCTTCTACCCATTAATGCAAGGATACGATTCAGTAGCATTAAATGCTGATATAGAATTAGGTGGAACAGACCAAAGATTTAACTTACTTATGGGAAGAACACTACAAAGAGACCATGGACAAGAAGCTCAAGTAGTAATAATGATGCCATTAATAGAAGGATTAGATGGTGTTAATAAAATGAGTAAGAGTTTAGGAAACTACATCGGAGTAGATGAAGAAGCTGGTGTTATGTACCAAAAATCTATGGAAATACCTGACGAATTAATAATAAAATACTACAACTTAGTAACAGATGTTCATCCTGATGTAGTATCAGAAATAGAAAAAGATTTGAAAGAAGATAGAAGAAATCCAAGAGATGTTAAGATGGAACTTGCTAAAGAAATAGTAAGATTATACCATGGAGAAGATAAAGCTAACTTTGCTGAAGAAAGATTCAAATCAGTATTCCAAAAAGGTCAAATACCAGTGGATATATTAACAGTAGAAGCAGAGAAAGAAGGCTTTGACTTAGCTCAAATAATAGTAGATAACAAACTTACTCCAAGTAAAAGTGAATTAAGAAGATTAGTTCAACAAGGTGGAGTTAAGATAAATGGTGAAAAGTGTACTGATTTACAAGCTGTTAATCCAGAAGGTGAATTAGTAGTTCAAATAGGAAAGAAAAAATTCATAAAGATAATTGTAAAATAGATACAATAAGTAAATGCCTGTGATTAAATTTTAATTACAGGTATTTTTACTTATAAATAGGAAACAAAATCAAAAAATATATTTAAGGATATGAGATAATTGAAAGACTTGTATATCCATAAAAAGGATAAAAGTGTATAATTATTTTATACAAAGAATTAAATTTAGGGGGTAAAGATATGTTATATAGAGAGTTAGGCAAAACTAAAGAGCAAGTATCTTTATTAGGTTTTGGATGTATGAGATTTCCAAAAATAGAAGAAAAAATAGATGAAGAGCAAGCCTCAGAAATGCTAAAATACGCAATAGAAAATGGTATAAACTATTTAGACACAGCATACCCATATCATGATGGTCAAAGTGAGCCTTTTGTAGGAAAATTCTTAAAAGAAAATAATCTTAGAGATAAAGTAAAATTAGCTACTAAATTACCTTCATGGGCTATAAAAAACAAGGAAGATATGTATAAGTACTTTAATAGCCAATTAGAAAGACTACAAACTGATTACATAGACTTTTATTTAGTTCACAACTTGAGTAAAGACTATTGGATCAATTTATTAGAAAATGGATTATTTGAATTTTTAGATGAAATAAAAGCTAGTGGTAAGGTTAAACATATAGGATTTTCATTTCATGATAATCTAACTCTATTTAAGGAAATAGTTGATAGCTATGATTGGGAATTTGCACAAATCCAATATAACTATATAGATGAAGAATATCAAGCTGGAACAGAAGGTTTAAAATATGCTTATGAAAAAGGGCTAGGAGTAATTATAATGGAGCCTCTTAGAGGAGGAAAACTAGCAAATAAAATAAGTGATGAATTATTAGATATAATAAAAGGAAATAAAGTAGATAAAACTCCAGTAGATTTAGCCTTCCAATTTATATATGACAAAAAAGAAGTGGGATTAGTATTAAGTGGAATGTCAACTTTAGAACATGTAAAAGACAATATAAGGATAGTAAATGAGTTAGGAAGAATCAATTCACTTACAGAGAATGAGAGCAATGCTATAGATAGTCTTTGTAAGGCTATGAAGGAAAAAATAAAGGTAAGCTGTACAGACTGTAGATACTGTTTGCCATGTCCAGCTGGAGTTAATATTCCAAAATGTTTTGAGCTGTATAATGATGCATCAATGTTTAATGATGTAGAAGGGGGAAAATTTGCATATACAATGTTTGTTAAAGGAAACAATGAAGAAGCTTCTAAATGTGTAAAGTGTGGTAAATGTGAAGAAGCTTGTCCTCAAAATATAGAGATAATAAATAACTTAGAAACTATAAAAAATACATTTGAAGGTTAATAACTAGACAAAAATATATTATCAGAGTTTATGGTAGTATTTTTTTGTACACTAAACTATCTAGCTTATGACTATACTTAAAGATTAAGGGGGATTTTAGTATGGAAAAACTATTAAAAGAAAAACATACACTGATGGTAAGTTCAAAAGATAAGCAAGGAGAGGCAAATATTAGTTGTGCAGCTTATGTATATTGCAATAAAAAAATATATATTTATATAAGTGAAATAGCAAATCACTATCAAAACTTATTAGACAATCCAAAAATTTCTGCAATGATAATAGAAGATGAGCAAAATGCTAAAACAGTTTTTGATAGAGAGAGAATTAGCCTAAATTGTGTAGCTAGAAGGCTAGAAGAAAGTAATGAAGTACTGCAAACTATATATGAAAAGTTTGATGAAAGTCATGGAGCTAAAATGATGAAAATTTTAAAAACTATGGACTTTGATATATTTGAACTTGAAATATTAGGTGGTAGGTATATAGAAGGATTTAGTAGAGTGCAAGATATAACTCTTGAAAATGGTGAGTTTAAATTAAAAAAAGCTGATTATAAGCAGCATA
>NZ_JBOFOR010000035.1:0-2938 GCF_051659545.1 Romboutsia sp.
GAGAGTCTATGCATCTAACTAGATATGACAAATATCCAGATATCGAATTTTATTATGATGGTGAATTTAAATCACAAGAAGGAAGAAAAGTATATGAAGATTATATACATAGAGTATTTTATCAATTCCATTCAAAAAGCATAATGGTCAAGCCAATATCAGAATATATAAAAAAGGAGGAGGTAATGTAATGAAAATGATTATATTAAACGGATCTCCTAAAAATAACATAAACGAAAGTAATACAGAAATCTTTATCAATCAATTCCATCAGAATATGAAACAAAAATATCCAGTAAGATATATTGTTAGAGAAGATCATACAAAACTAGCAGCAGAGCTAAAAGATTATGACACGATTCTATTATTCATTCCTCTATATGTACACGCAATGCCAGGTCCAGTAATGAGCTTTATAGAAATGTTAGAAGAACAAAATATTAGAGGTAAGAATTTAGGCTTTATAATACAGGCAGGTTTTCCTGAAACAGCTCAAGAACAATTTATAGAGCGATACTTTGAGCAGTTATGCAAAATACTAAACTGTAATTATTTAGGAACTGTTTCAAAAGGTGAATCTGCTGCAGTTTATATGTTCCCTAAAAAATTTAAGAAACTGTTTAAACTAATCAATGAATTAGGTAGCAAGTTTGAAGAGAGTAAGGAATTTGATAAGGAAATAGTAGAGAAATTATCTTATCCTTATAACTTAAGTGATTATTCTTTGCTTTTTAGAGGTGCAATGAAGGCTGTGTATATGCTTAAGTTAGATGATATTGGATGGAATATGATGTTAAAGCAGCACAACTCTTTTGAAAATAGATATGATAAGCCATTTTTAGAAGATTAAATAGAATAAAGACACATATTTTTCTTCCAAAAAGAATACAAAAGACAGTGGAAAAATTAATTTACATATTTTAATTTAGTAGCTACCATTTAGTTATAAGAACTTTATATTGGTATATAGAGGAGATTAAAATATGGATAATTTCTGTAAAAATGAAGATATAAGATTAAAGGAATTTGAAGATAAATTAGAAGCAGAAAAGAAAAAAATAGACAAAGAAAAATTTTACTATGATAAATATGAAAAAAGGGTAATGTATTCAAGTGATATAAAGACAATAAAAGAGGATGTTTTTGAATTAAAGCCAGTGTATAAGCCCCAATATACCTTTCAAAAGATAGCAATGATAGGTGCTGTGATAATAATTGCGGTTTTTATTTTTATAAACAAATAATGAGGATTAAAAGTGCTAGGTTCAGGGGGAAATTTCATGAGTTTAATTAAAACTAGATACAATGATGAAAGTGCTATTTTTTCATTAAGTAGCTTACTAAGTCAGATAATAGACAAAGAGACTATAATTATATGTATAGGAACAGATAGATGTATAAAGGACTCCTTAGGACCTATAGTAGGTAGAATGTTACAAAACTCCACTTTTAAAAATCAAGTATATGGAATATTAGGGGATACGGTGAATGCTGTTAACTTAAATGAAAAATTAGAGTATATTAAAAATATTCATCCTCAATCAAAAATTATAGCAATTGATGCAACTACTACTAAACAGGAGATGGTAGGTTTAATAGAAGTGAGATGTGGACCAGTTCATCCTGGAAGAGGTGTTGGTAAAATTCTACCAAATGTTGGAGATTATTCTATTTATGGTATGGTAAGTGATATAAATGAAGGCTACAAGTTTTTTAGTGAAGGGGAAAGTGACGTAGATTTTATTGTAGATATGGCTGAAACCATAGCTTTAAGCCTTATTTTAGCAGTTTAAAATAAAAATAAATTACAATTTGAAGGAGCTATTTAAATAAAACATGTTAAAAACACTAAAGATAGTAGAACTGAGTGTATCGGTGTTTAAACTGTATTTATTTGGATATATATTAACTTAATAATACCTTTTAACACTTATTAAAGTGTTAAAAGGTATTAATAGGAACTTTATTTAGGAGGTTATAGCATGTTTGAAAATTTAAGAAAAGCAGACCCAGAAGTTTATGAAAGCATGAGAAAAGAGTTAGTAAGACAACAAAAAAACATAGAATTAATAGCATCAGAGAATATAGTATCAGTTCCTGTCATGGAAACAATGGGAAGTCATTTAACTAATAAATATGCAGAAGGATATCCTGGAAGTAGATACTACGGTGGATGTACACATGTAGATGAAGTAGAGCAATTAGCAATAGATAGATTAAAGGAAATATTTAAAGCGGAGCACGCAAATGTTCAGCCACACTCAGGTGCAAATGCAAATATAGGTGTATATTTTGCAATACTAAAACCAGGAGACCATGTTTTAGGAATGAACTTATCTCAAGGAGGGCACTTAACACATGGATCTCCGGTTAATATATCAGGACAATATTATAATTTCCATGAATATGGAATAACAGAGGATGAAGGACTAATAGACTATGAAGCAGTAAGAAATCTAGCTCATGAAGTGAAGCCTAAATTAATAGTAGCAGGTGCTAGTGCTTATCCTAGAGAAATAGATTTTAGAAAATTTAGAGAGATAGCTGATGAAGTAGGAGCTATGCTTATGGTAGATATGGCCCATATAGCAGGACTAGTTGCAACTGGGCTTCATCAAAATCCATGTGAAGTTGCAGACTTTGTAACTAGTACAACTCACAAAACGCTAAGAGGACCAAGAGGAGGAGTAATCCTTTGCAAAAAAGAATACGCAAAAGTAATTGATAAAGCTATATTCCCTGGAATACAAGGTGGTCCATTAGAGCACATAATAGCATCAAAGGCTGTTTGTTTTAAAGAAGCTTTAAGTGATGAGTTTAAAGAATATCAAACTAAAGTTGTTAAAAACAGTAAGGCTTTAGCTGAAGAACTAATGAATAGAGGATTTAGATTATTAAGTGGTGGTACTGATAATCATTTAGCGTTATTAGATTTAAC
>NZ_JBOFOR010000036.1:0-50041 GCF_051659545.1 Romboutsia sp.
TTCCATATTCCCCCTTCGGCTTCCTTCAGACTCACCGTTACCAGTGACGCCCTTGCTTACGGGTTATCTTCCTGTTGGTTAGGCGATAAGGTTTCTTTCAACCTATCGGCTCAGTAGACATGCTGAACGTACAAAAAAGTAAACTTTTTCAAGTTTACTTCTAATTTCATTATATTAAGCTTATGCTATACTTACATTTAAACTCTTCATTTATTTCTAATTTGTTAATACCTAACTTAGTACTATAATCCTTATTACTGTTTACTTCATCCGCAACTCCATACCATGGTTCTATGCATAAGAAAGGTGCTACAGTATCATTTTCTTTGTAATAAGGTGACCAGATTCCTACGTAAGGGAAGTTGTCAAATGTAACTTTAATTTTTTCTTTACTTTTAGTAGAATTTATAGTAATTTCATCTACACCACTATATACAAGAGCATCATTTTCAAATAAATTTGCTCTTAAGTCTAATTTTTCTATACCTTCTATTTCCTTGTTGCTACCAACATAAGGACCTTCTAAGGTATATTGTTTTACATTGTCTCTATTTCTAAAAGTTAAGAAACAATCTTCTATATTATCTTCCTTGCTAAACGGTACATTAAATGCAGGGTGAGCTCCTATAGAGAAGAAGATTTCTTTATCATCTAAATTTTTTACTACCCACGTTACATCAACCTTAGAATCTTCAAGTTTATATATTATATTTAATTTAAATTTATATGGATATTTTTTTAAAGTTTCTTCATTATACTGTAATGAAAACTCCATACTATCTTCAGTTTTATTTAATAGTTCAAACTCCATATCTCTAGCAAATCCATGTTGACCCATTTGATATTTTTCACCTTGTATGTAAGTTTCATTATCATTAAGTCTTCCTACTATTGGAAATAATACAGGTGAATATCTCCCCCAATATTTACTGTCTCCATTCCATAAGTATTCTTTACTATTTTCTTTAGAATAAATTCTACACAGTTCCGCTCCAGAGTCATTTACTTGTATTATTATATTCTTATTTTCTAAAATATTCATATAACCACCAATGTCCTTTTTATTATTTAAAATTTTATTACCTTCTAATTATATTTTTATTGTTATTTTTTTTCAATATATATTGTTATATAATAAAACTATTTTAGAACTTTTATTACATAATCTATAGAATTACTTAGTTATCTAGATTAAATACTTACTAACTATTCTGCTTATCCCAAAACTCATTACATAAAGCTAATACATCTTCACTTCTTCTAATTCTGTAATTTGGATACCATTCATGAGGAAACAAGCTCGCATAACGCTTTTGAGAATATCTACTGTCTAATAACATAATTACCCCCTTATCCTCATCAGTTCTAATACATCTACCTGCTGCTTGAAGTACTTTTATCATACCAGGATAAACATAGGCATAATCAAACCCTTTATTGTCTTCATTCATGTTATTTTTTATAATATCTCTATCTATACCTATTTGTGGCATACCTACCCCTACAATAATAACACCTATAAGTTTGTCATTAGTTAAATCTATTCCTTCCGAAAAATGACCTCCTAAAACACAAAAACCTACATGAGTATCTTCATTTTCTTCATCAAACATAGATAAAAATTCTTCTTTAGCTTCTTCACTCATGTTACTTTCTTGTATAGTTGCATTAATTTCAGGGTTATTATCCTTAAGTTTCTCATATACAAGTTCCATATATTTGTAGGATGGGAAAAACACCATGTAATTTCCTTTTTTACCTTGTACACAATTTACTATGTACTTTACTATTTCTTCACTAGTTTCTTCTCTTTTGTTGTAAGTAGTTGCTATGTTGTCTCCTATTAATAGAAGCCTATTATATACCTCAAAAGGACTTTTTAAGTTTATTAAGTAATCATCTTCCAATGCCCCATACATCATTTTAAAGTAATCCATAGGTATTAATGTTGCTGAAAATATTATTGAAGATTTAGCTTTTTGCATTTTAGCTTTAATTTCTTTAGATGGATTGGCACAATATAACTTTACACTTCCTCCTGAAAAATCATTTGTAAATACAGTAGTGTAATTTTCATCATATAGCTCACTAATTGATAAAAATTTATATACATCAAAATATAAATCCATTACTTCTTGGTTTTCTTCTTTGTTATTTGATAAGTATTCATCCATAAATTTTATAAACATACTTAAAATACCACACAACTCTATTGGTGAATCTTCTTCTACTAAATTAATTTCATCTAAAGATTTTAATATTTTTATTTTATCTTTAAAATAATTTTCTATTTCTTTTATGGTTTTGGTAAGCCTTTTATCTTTTTTACCTAAAACTTTTCTTATCTTAGTAAAGCTTTCTTCATTTATAGATGATGAATACATCTCTCGTGCTCTATCTACTAGATTATGACTTTCATCTATTAAAAAAGTGTAATCAGTAGTTTTGACTTCAAAGAATCTTTTTAAGTAAACTCTTGGATCAAAAACATAGTTATAATCACATATTATTACATCACTAAATAAGGTTAAGTCTAAAGAAAGTTCAAAAGGACAAAGTTTGTATTCTTCGCTAATTTTTTCTATACTTGTCCTACTGTAATCATTGTATTTTGATGCAACTTCTTTTAATGCACTATTTATTCTATCGTAATAGCCTTTAGCATAAGGACAATACTCTGGATTGCAATTTGTCTCTTCCATTTTACAAATCTTGTCTTTAGCTGTTATTGTTACAGACTTTATTTCTAAGCCTTGTTTTTTCATTAAAGCTACACTACTCTGAGCAACTTCTCTAGTTATTGTTTTTGCTGTAAGATAAAATATTTTTGAAGTTTGTCCTTCTCCCATAGCTTTAATAGTTGGAAATAAGGTGGATATAGTCTTGCCTGTACCTGTAGGAGCTTGTGCAAAACATTTTTTTCCATCTACTATACTTTTATAAACTCTAACTGCAAATTCTCTTTGCCCTGGTCTATAATTTTCAAAAGGGAAGGTTAGCTCTTTTATACTTTTATTCCTTTTTTCTATCCATAGGCCTTCGATTTCTGCCCAATCCTTGTATTCTTTAATCAGCCAAAAGAAAAATTCTTCTAGTTCTTTAAATTCAAAATTTTTCCTCAGGATTCTAGTTGATTTATTATCTATATTATAATAGGTTATTTGTATATCAATATTTTCTAGACCATTTTGAACACAGTATATATAACCATAGCACTTTGCTTGAGCCCAGTGCAGTGGATTATATTCTTCGTCTATTAGAAGAAGGTCTTTGGTAGTAGTTTTAATTTCATCTATTATTATTTTTTCATTTTCTGTTAAAATTCCATCTACTCTTCCTTCTACTTGAAACTCTAAATTTTCATAGTTAAAATTATGTTTTAAACTTACTTCGGCACTGTAATTATCACCGTAAGATTTTTGAACTTTTTGGTGACCTCTTATGCCTTCAATTGCTTTGACACTTCCTACATATCTGTTATCTATGCTACCTTGTCTCATTATAAATTCTACTAAATTTCTTATTGATAGTTTTATTACTTTATTCATTTTAATTTCCTCATATGTTTAGCTATTTTATATTTTTAATAGCAATTTAAATACTACACTTATATTAGCATTATTTTGTATTTTTTAAAACAAAGACAAAATAAAAGAGCTTAGAAATTTCTTATTAAAAATTTCTAAGCTTTCTTATTAATGTATATATATTAATTGTATATTTTCTAATTATACCTATTCTTACTATATTTATTCTAAGCTTTTTATCAATTCAACATTATATTTTTCTACATCATTTAAGTAGCTAAAATCTCCTTTAACGTATTGATTTGGAAAATACCAAAGCATACTACCGAAATACTGTCTATATTTTTCAGTTTTGAAAATATACCCATGTCTTGCATAAATTTCATTTCTGATGTAACCTAAAGTTTCTCTATCATAACTACTCAATACTTCTACAGTTAAATATCTAATATCACTATCAGGAATGATATAATAATCATACAGGTCACCATTATATACTGGTTGCTGATTATTGTATACAGATATATTCTGAGTTACATCAGGCTTATCTTTTTCATTCTGAACTGCCATTAAATCACTATAATATTCAAAAGTCTTAGTATTATAATTATAATTTTCAGCTTTAGCTAAATATTTCCATGTTGTTTCATAATTTTTATTATTGAAGTTTTCTTTTGCCTTATTTACATATGCTTTTATATATAAGTTGTTTAAGTCACTATCTTTTACTATTCCTTTTAAATTAGATAATGTACTCTCAAAATTTTCATCCAATTTTATTTTATCATTTATCTTATCTATTATATCACTAGAATACTTTACTTTTAATGCCTCTATATAATACTCTATAGATACATTTATTGAGTTTTCTTTATCGCCTTTCATAGTATAATAGTTATACATTATATCATCTTTAAATAATATTACCCCTCCAAAAACAAGTACGATAATTATTGCCAAGGCAATTATTATTTTGTTTATTTTTTTCTCTGGAGTAACTTTAGTTTCTTTAATATTATTTTCTTCAATTTTACTTCCACAGTTAGGGCAAAATATACTTTTATCGTCTAGTTGGGCACCACATTTATTACAATTTTTCAAATTGACACCCCCAATATATAGTTTTTATATTATATTACATAAATCTCTTATATATAACTAACTATATTGTCCTATTTTAATTATTGCCCAAGTAATATTTTCCCTACTTCAATTATTGTCTGAGTAATATCTTTTAAAGTTATAATCATTAATTTTAAAGTTTATAATCATAAATTTCATTATAATATTTTATAAAACCTTGGTTAGCATTTCTTTTGAACATATTTTTTATTTCTTCATCATTGTAATTTAAAATACTAACTATTAATTCATAAAAGTTTATATTTCCATTTGCAGTTTCAAACAATAGTTGTTTAATAACTGCATCTCTTTGAATAATTTCTAGAGTATAAAAAAGATTTTTTTGATTTATGCTGGCCATGTATTCCCTTGAATTCGACTTAAGGCACCCATATTTTTCTTTAGCTTCTACACTTTTATCTTTTCTTTCTTTATAAAATTCCAAATAGTAATAATAAACACCCTTTAATAGTTCTAATTTATAGTGTTTCACATAAATTTTTGTAAAATTAAGGCTGTTTGTTTCTTCTAAAATTTTATTTTTTAATCTATAAGGCTCTAGAGGTGAAATTATAAAACTATTATTATTAATTATTTTTAAATTTTCTTCATTTATTAATTTGTAACTTTTCATTATTTCCGTATAACTTGAATTTGTTAAAGCAAGAGTAGTCTGCATATTTTTTATATTATTTAATATATTTTTTTCTAGTCTATATTTATCCCATATGAGAATATCTATATCTTCATTATAATTATTTTCATTATTTGACCATAATGATATTGTACTAATATTACTGTTACCAGTAATCATCATTTTTATATTGAAATCATCTAGCTTTATAGCAACTTTGTTATAGTAGTTTTTTTGTTTTGTTGTATATAGTTCAATTTTTATCTCATCATTTTCTAGCATTTTTTCTAATTCAAAGGCAAAGCAAACCATATCTTTTTTATACTTATCGTCTTGCATACTTCCAATTAACTTAATAGTTGGATTTTCACAACCATTAAAACCTTCTAATATACAATTCTTAAAGTTTTCTCTTGTGTAAATTTTTGACTTCCTTATATATACATCTTCTTTCGTTTCATCTTCACAATTTCTTTTATAACCTTTATCAAAAACTGTTTTTCTCATAGATGGATATACTAATATTAGTGTATTTCCTTTTGCTCTAAATAACTGATATAAACTTTGGGTGAAGAGAGAATTATCCTTATTATTTCTACTTAATATGCTCACTTGCACTTAAATCTCCTCCAACTTAAACTATATTCTATCTAATCAATGTTTTTCTTTATTAATTTAATCTTATAATTACTTTCTTTAATATCTTTGTTTAATGGCAGATATGTATTGTTAAAGTATTTTTTTATTTTAAGGTAATTTATTTCATTGCCACTAGAATTAATAAAGTGCTTTATCAATTCTATTTTATCTTTATCTAATTCATTTTTTTTATTTTCTTCTCTAGTTCTATTTATGTAATTTAAATATTTAGCCAAGATTTCTTCAGCTTTTAGTTTTTCCCATTCATATTTACATTCCTCTATGTTTTTTATTAACCTTCTTATTAGTTGTACAGAAGATTTTATTTCAATGCTATGGTAATCTTGTTTTTTAATTAGTTCTTGAAGGTTGTCCTTTTTAATTTTATATAATTCTTTTCCTCTAATTTTTCTATTCAAGTATGTATGAAAATAATCACTTTCATAGCAAATTTCTAAAACTTGCTTTTCTTCTGTATCCTGTATATCCACTATATAGGATTTTATAACTTTTTCTACTTCTTTTTTCTTTCTAGTTAATATTTTAATTTCTTCATCAATTTCATTAGAGTACTCTATAAGTTTATCTATTATAAATTTTAATTCTTTATCTTCTTTTATATCCATACAAACCACCTCATATAAAAACTTATGTGGTTTTCATAAATATAATTACAAAATTTAGCCTTAAATAAGAAATACTTATTTGCCCTCCAACTCTACCACCTAATTGTCCATTTTCATGCGCTATATGATTTCCACCATCTACATTATTACTAGAGATTTCTATTTCATTTAATCTATTGAATTTTTTTTGTTTTTTTATTATACTTAACTTTAGTCAAAGGATGTGATTTAATTTGTTTAAACTAAAAAACTTAGCAACTCTATCGTATGTATTTATTTTTATAGGAATTTTGCTTTTTGTAGGATATATGGCTACTGGAAATGTACTTTTAGGTGTAATAGCTTTAATAGTTTCATATGCTGCTGTTTTTATTTACTACTATATTCATTATAAATTTACAAGCGAGATAAAATGGCTTAGTGTGATAATTTATATATTATTAGGTTTAATAATATTGTTCTCTATAATTTAAATATTTTTAATAAAAATAAGGCCTCTTATATAGAGACCTTATTTTTTATAAGAACAGACTTTTTATTGTAGATACAAATGATAATAGTGAACGGTAGCTTATTGCTAGAGTTACTCCTACTATACATAATCCTAAAATATTGTTCCACAGTTTATTTTTGTATTCTCCTAAATCCTTGTGATTTAAAACATATATTAAGAATATAGCTATTATTGGTAGTATTATAGCATTAGCTGCTTGAGCTATTAATATTAATTCTGTTGGACTTGAAGACATTCCTAAAGCACTTAACGCTATACCTACACCTAACACTATCATCCATACAGCTTTAAATTTACCACTCTTCATATCTTTCTTATATCCTAGTGCTCCAGTTGTTGCAAATGCCGCTGATAAAGGAGCTGTAATTGCTGAAGTAAATCCTGCTGCAAATAATCCTATTCCAAAGAACCATTTTGCCCATGAACCAAGTAGTGGCTCTAGTTGCTGTGCCATTACTGCACCACTATCTACTCCAATTCCTGTTCCATAGAAAGATGCAGATGCAGATATTATAACTGCCATAGATATTAATCCACCTAATCCTATAGATACTATAGTATCTATTCTAGCATTTTTTATATCTGATTTGTTTTTCCAACGTTCTGATACTGATGATGCATGTAAAAATAAGTTATAAGGAACTACTGTAGTACCTATAAGTCCAACAATTGTTAACCAATCATTTGCACCTGCACTTGGTATAAACATACCCTTTATTATCGCTCCTAAGTCTGGTTTTGAGACTATTGCAGTAGTAAAGAAGGTTACACTCATTACTAGAACTAAACCGATTAGTATTTTTTCTATTTTCTTATAATTTCCTGACCATAATAAAGTAAATGCTAATATTCCCAGTACTGGACCCCAAATTTGATTTGGCACAGATGGTACTAATGTAGACAGTCCCATTGAGCCTCCAACCAAGTTTCCTGTTTCGTAAGCTATGTTACCTACAAAAATAGCTACTATAACAATAAATACAGCAATTCCTTTTAGTGTTTTATTCGCTATTTTTTCTCTAATATTTTCTCCAAGTCCCTTTTGAGTTACTATTCCTAATCTAGCAGACATTTCTTGAAATATCATTGTAGCTATTGTAGAAAATAACATTGCCCATAATAAAGTATACCCACTACTTGCTCCCGATTTAGTACACGTTGTTATTGTTCCTGGCCCGATAAATCCAGCTGCGATTAATGCTCCTGGTCCGATATTTCTTAGTCTTTCTTTAAACTTACTTTCTTTTACATTTGAAAATTTAGTTTTTGAATTTTCCATATAACTTCCCCCTTTTTTAATACCTTACTAAAATACGCAAAATTAAATAAATTCATTAAATGGTTTGATTTCTATATTTTCTTCTTTTAATTTTCTTTTTATTTTCTTCACAAACTCTAAAGCTTTTTCTCCATCTCCATGTACACATATAGAGTCAACTTCTATATCTATGTATTTTCCTGTAATAGACTTTACTCTTTTTTTCTGTATCATTTCTATTACTCTGGATATAGCCAAATCTTCATCATGTATAATTGCACCTTCTTTGTTTCTACTTACTAGTGAACCATCCTCTTCATAAGCTCTATCTGCAAATACTTCTTTTGCATATTTTATTCCTACATCCTTTGCCGCCTTTATCATTTGACTATTATATAAACCTAGTAGTATTAATTCACAGTCAAATTCATATATAGCTTCACATATAGCCTTTGCTAATTTATAGTCTTTAGCAGCCATATTGTAGAAAGCTCCATGAGGTTTTACATGAGATAGTTTTACGTTGCTACACTTACAGAATGAGTATAATGCTCCAATTTGATATTTTATATAAGATTTAGCTTCATCTATTGATATATCCATATTTCTTCTTCCAAATCCTACCAAATCAGGGTAACCAGGATGAGCACCTATTGATACATTATTTTCTTTTGCCAAAGCTACTGTTTTGTCCATTACTAAAGGATCTGAAGCGTGAAATCCACAAGCTATATTTGCAGAAGATATGTATTTAATTACTTCTTCATCTAATCCTAACTTATATCTTCCAAAGCTTTCTCCTAAGTCGCAATTTAAATCTACTTTCAACATCTATCTCCCCCCAGCTCATCCTATTATTTCTTCATTATATATGTTATTATCATGCATCCTAATGAATTAGGAATTACTCTAATAACTCTGCTATAAATCCAGTATTTGCATTTCCTTCTATATACGTTTTATTATTCATTATTGAGTACTGAAAGTTTGCGTTAGTTTTAATTCCACCTACAACTAATTCCTCTAAAGCAACCTTCATTTTTTCTATTGCTTCTTTTCTATTACTTCCATGAACTATTACTTTAGCTATCATAGAATCGTAATTTGGTGGAATTTTATAACCATTATAAAGAGCTGTATCAACTCTAACTCCATAGCCTCCTGGTAAATGTAATGCTGTAATTTTCCCTGGGGATGGCATAAAGTTATTAGCTGGATTTTCTGCATTTATTCTACATTCAATGGAGTGACCTTTAATACGAACTTCTTCTTGAGATAAAGATAACTTTTCTCCCATAGCTATCCTTATTTGTTCTTTTATTAAGTCGATACCTGTAACCATTTCTGTAACTGGATGTTCTACTTGAATTCTAGTGTTCATTTCTATAAAGTAAAAATTAGAATTTTCATCTACTAAAAACTCAATAGTCCCTGCATTTTCATAGTTTACAGCTTTAGCTGCTTTTACTGCACATTGGCCTAATTTTTGTCTAGTTTCTTCATTTAAAAATGCTGATGGTGCTTCTTCAATCATTTTCTGATGCATCCTTTGTATAGAACAATCTCTTTCTCCTAAATGAATTACATTTCCATATTTGTCTCCTAAAATTTGAACTTCTATATGCTTAGGATTTTTAATGTACTTTTCTATGTACATAGTGTTATCATTAAAAGCATTTAATGATTCATTTTGAGCTAGATTAAATAGTCTAGTAAATTTAATTTCATCTTCTACTATCCTCATACCTTTGCCGCCTCCACCAGAAGAAGCCTTTACAATTACAGGATAGCCTATCTCATTTGCAATTTTTTTGCCTTCTTCACTATCATAGATGGGATTTTGACTCCCTGGTACAACTGAAACTCGAGCATTTATCATAGTTTCTCTTGCTTTTGATTTATTTCCCATAGCGTCTATAATGCTACTGTTGGGACCTATGAATTTTATGTTGTTACTTTTGCATAAGTTAACGAACTTACTGTTTTCAGATAGAAAACCAAATCCTGGATGAATTGCATCGGAGTTTGTAACTAATGCTGCAGTTATAATTTTATTCATATCCAAGTAGCTTTCCTTTGGATTTGATGGTCCTATACATATTTTTTCATCTGCCAGTTCTGTATGAAGAGAGTTTTTATCTACTTCAGAGTAAACTGCTACAGTTTTTATTCCTAATAACTTACTTGCACGTATTATTCTTACTGCAATTTCTCCTCTATTTGCTATTAATATTTTATTAAACATAATCTACTCTCCATAATTAACTTAATTTAACTTTTACTAAGCATTGACCATATTCTACGATTTGCTCATTTTCCATTAGTATTTCTTCTACTACTCCATCATGATTAGATTTCACTTCATTCATCATTTTCATTGCCTCTATAATACCAATGACTTGACCATTAGTTATTTTATCTCCAACAGAAATAAAAGGTTTCTCATCTAGTGATGATGCACCATAAAAAGTTCCGACTAATGTGGATTTTATATATTCAAAATTATCTTCTTTGGCTATATCTAATTTTTCAATATGGTTACTAACTAATTCCTCCGATTTTAAATTATTAGCTACTTCATGAATAATTTCACATTTTTTCTCTAGTTTTATTTCAGTATCTCCTTCTTTGTAAGCAAACTTAGTTAAAGATGATTTTTCTACTACTTCTATTAATTTTAGTAATTTATCGTAATCCATAATATCCCCCCATTATTCATTACTACTTAGTATTAATTTTTCTATACGATTAGAGGTATTTCTAGGATTTAACACCTCTACACAGGATTTATTTACTATTTTTTTTATATTCTCAATAATTAGCAATTCTTCTCTATAAAGTTTTTGAGCTTTATCTATATCTATCTGCTCAAATTGTATTCTATCTCCAACTTTTCCTTGAGCCAATTTATGTATATCAACAGATACAACTGTTCCTATTTTTGTATATCCTCCAGTTGTTTGTCTATCACTAAGCATTATAATTGGTTTTCCATGAGATGGCACTTGAATTGATCCTAAAACTATTCCATCCGAAATTATATCTGCAGATTCTTTATGCTCTATAACTGGACCATCTAATCTACATCCCATTCTGTCAAATTCTTTAGTTATTTCATATTCCTTAGAAAAAAAGGTTTCTATTCCTTTTTTAGTAAATGCATCATCTTGTGGTCCAAGTATCACTCTTAAAGTTATATTATTTTCATATATTTCTTCATTACTGATCTTTCTTGATAAGAAGTTAGGTAAGTATTCTTTAGGTGAGTTAAATTTTATAAAATCTCCCTGTTTTAATGTATTTCCTTTATATCCCCCCATTGAACACTTTACATTTGTAGATTTACTTCCCATTACTAAGGGAATTTCTAATCCTCCTGAAAATGATATATAAGCTCTAGCTCCAGCTTTAGCACTTTCAAAACTTAAAATATCTTTACTTTTTACTAAAATAGCTTTATACATTTCTATATTTTTTCCATTTATTTTTGGAGATAAATCTCCTCCTGTTACAGCAATAATATTATTTTTTGTGAATTCTATAGTAGGACCTACTAAAGTTGCTTCTAGTCCTGCTTCAAATTCATCGTTTCCTACAAGTATATTTGCAATTGTAAGTGCTTTTTTATCCATTGCTCCACATACTGAAAAACCTGAATCTTGATAACCAATTCTTCCATAGTCTTGCAGTGTAGTGTACATACCACCATTATGAATTATAATCCCCAATATCCTTCACTCCTCTCAATAATATTACAATTATAAGATTCTTTATTTACCAAATCTTTTATCTTAAAAAAGTCTTTTTTATTAATTTGAGTAAATTTTATATAATCTCCAGATCTATATAATACTGGATTTTCTCTATTAATATCATAAGGCTTAACTGGTGTTCTCCCTATTATTCTCCAACCTCCAGGTGAAGCTAACGGATAAATTCCAGTTTGCTCTCCTCCAATACCAACTGCGCCCGCCTCTAGTCTTACTCTTGGATTTGTTAATCTTGGTGTAACAAGTTTTTTATCCATCCCTCCTAAATAAGCGAATCCTGGTAAAAAACCTAGCATATATATTAAGTATTCCTGTGAACTATGAATTTTTATTATTTCATCTTTAGATAAATTAGTATAATCACTCACAAAGTCTAAATCTACTCCAAATTCTTCATCATAGCAAACTGGGATTTCTATTATTCTTTTTTTATTATTTACTTTTGTATCTAATTCTTTTGATAAATTAGAAAGTATTTCTTTTACTTCATTGAAATATAATTTTGAAGGATCATAATATACAAGTAATGATTTAAACGATGGAACCGTTTCAATAATTCCTTCAATTTCAGAAGCTTTTATTAAATCATTAAAATTTTTTATTTTATTATTTATTTCAGGGTTAATCTCATTCCCAAACTCTATAGATACCGCACAATCCCCTAATATCAAGTATTCCACTTATTTTACACCCCACTTAGAAGTATTCTATTATGTATGTATTGCTTTTTATTAAGTATATGTTAAAAATGTAAAAAATGCAATATTTTTTTAAAATATTGCATTTTTCATTTTAGCCGAACTATAACTTATTTTTTTGATGTTATATCAATTTACTCAATATATACTTTGCATATAATAAAAAATCCTATAGAGCAGACTTTTTAGTTGTCCATTCTATAGGATATATTTTAACTTCTAAGATATATTCTTATTAGTTAGCTTTTTTATTTAAAATATTTTTACTTTTACTTTTATTTTCATAAATTGTAAACAACACAAATCCTATTATAGAGAAAGTTACTGGACCAGCTATCATAGCTACAGTTTGAACCATACCTTCTTTAGATGATAGAGCTGGTTCTATTATTGTAAATAGATTTGCAAATCCTACAACTCCTGTAACTGCTATTGAAGCTGCTAAAGCTACCCCATATGATTTATATGCTACATATGCTTTTTCTACTTTACCTTCTAATTGCTTTTTCTTAAATTTAGGGAAAGCAATTGATAAGAACATGTATGGTATTGTCATTGCAACGTTAGTCATTAGTACTAATATAGAGAAGAATTCAGAAGCATTATCTCCACCAAATGAAACTAAAATTATCATAAATATAACTATTCCTGCTTGCACCTTCATTGCATTTATTGGCATTCCATTTTTTATTTCACCTAATTTACCAGGCCAAACTTTTTTGGGAGCACCTTGTATTAATGTCTTAAGAGGTGAATAAGATAAAGTAAAGAATGCACCTGTTAAAGCTAAGAACATTGATAAACCAACAAATCTAGCAGCCCAAGTTCCCATTGCTAAAGATACTGCTTCACTTAATCCAAATGCTTGTCCTATTTTAAGTCCTAAGTTACCCATTAATATATATGCAACATTAGCCATATTTACATTGTTTCCACCTAAAACTTCATTCCAGTTAGTAAATGTACCACAAGCAAATATTCCTAATGCATATCCTAAAGATATAACTATCGCTGATATTACTAATCCTTTAGGGAAAGTTTTTTCAGCATTTTCTGTTTGGTCAACTAGACCACCTAAAACTTCTAATCCTCCAAATGCAAATATTGCAAATGTTAAGAATGACAATACCGAAAGTATACTTTGGTATGAAGGATTTGGAGAATTTATAAATGAAGATGCCACACTAGTTATCGGCTCTGCTAATTCACCAGTTAATGCTACTACTAATATACCCCCACCTAGTAAAACTACATTTAATAATGTAACTGCAGTACCACCAACTGAAGTTATTTTACTTATTTTTTCAAGACCTTTAGTTGATACAAATGTAACTAAAGCTATCCAGATTACTCCTAATATTCCTAAAGTTTGAATTGAATTTAATCCAAATAATGACCATGTACTAGTTAAATCTGAACCAAATACTGCATTTGATAAAGGTATCCATATTGTTGATGATACGTTTACCATCCATATTATGTAAGATGCATACCACATAAATGTTCCTATAAATGCATACTTAGGACCTACTGATTTTTCCATCCATGAATACATTCCACCTGATTCTTTTTTGAAAGATGAACCATATTCAGCCATCATAAGTGCGAATGGTATGAAGAAGAATATTGCCCCAAATACATACCACGGAATTGCAGCATATCCCATTAAGTAATATGCTCTTGGCATATTAGCGAACCCAAATACTGATGTAAATATCATAAGTATTAAAGGTACTAAAGTTAATTTTTTTGTATTATTCCCTTGTTGCGACATTTTGTCTCCCTCTTTTCAATTTTTGAAATTTTTATTAGAATAACACCATTGTTATTTTTTAACAATACGTTTTATTAAACACGTAATATTTTAAATTTTAAAATTTGTTTGTATTTTAAATTTGTTTTTTTTGTATATTCAAATATTTTTTTATATAAAATATGTTTTTTATTTAATATTGTAATAAACATTTTCTTTTATATATTTTTAATTAGTTTTAAAAACATTTATTAATAAATTGAATAAATTATAAAATCCATTTCAATATTATTAATTTTTAAAAATTATTTTATTTTGTTAAATTTATGTTATTAAGACTAATTTATATATTTTTTCAAATATTCCACTTTTAGATGTATCCTTAGTTATATGTCATTTTTTTTTACAAAGGTTTTAGCCCCACAAAAAAGTGGTTAAAATCAGAAAATATTTTCTAATTTTAACCACCTTTTTTACGCTTAAGGATATTATATTACCTCAAAAACTGTGGATAAGTTGCTATATTTATTTTATATTTGTACTTTAGGAAATATTAATATTTTATTTTCTGGTTTATCATCTTCACATAAGTCTTGTACTATATAATCCTTATCTAGAATATATTTTTTAGCAAAATCAGAAACTTCAATTAATACTTTATCTATTTCTTCTTTTTTATTGCTAATTTTATTAGGTATGAACTTATAGTTTCTTTCTAAAGTTAAATCCTTTAATGCCCCTCCAAAAATTATCCTATCTTCTATTTCTAATGTTGTGTTATATAAATTACATGTATCTATTCCTAATTCTTTATCAATTTTACTTATTAAGCTATTTGCTTGATTTTTAGCTTCATCATTCCATTCTTTTGGCTGTTGTGTATATGGTTGTCCATCATTAAAGTAATTTATAAATTTTAACTTTTCTACATCAAAAGTTCCTTCTTCTGCTAAAACATATAATCTATTGAAAAGTATTTCTGTTAGACTATTAGTGAAATCTGTAAAAACTTCACATACTTTTATTTTTGAATTTAATATTTCATCAAATCTCTTATTAATATTTGTATAGGTATATATATCTAATTTTTCAATTAATTCATTTTTTGAATCTTTTATTTTTTCTATTATACTTGTATTTTTTCTAATTTTTTCAGAATACATTTTGCGTAATTCTTGTAATTCAACTTGGTACTGTCTAACTATTTCTTCATATTTTTTTTGATCTAAATGATGTTTATAATATTCTAGAAGATTGTTTACTGAATTTATATTCATTTCTATATCAGTAGTAATAACATCTTCTCTATAAACAGTCTTAATATTACCATATATATCAAATATAATTAATGATGAATCTTCTCTTTTTTCAATAACTATTCCTTCATAACTATCTCCAAGTTCCGTAAATGATATTAAATTCCCCTCTGAATACATAATCTTGACCTCCCAAATATTAAAACTAATTATACTTACCTTACCATTCTATCTTTTTCTAATTAAGCCACAATTTCTATTATAGCAAATTTTGTATATTATTATAAGTTATATATATATTGTTATCTATATCATTACAAACAATAATTCCTATTTTAGCATTAGGTAATAGACCCAAAATTTTTCTTCAATTATAATTTTTTAATTTTTATATCCTCCTTAGTTATTTATTTATCTTATTTTTATTTTAGTCCAGTTACCTTTTAAAAATCTAGTTAATAATATTATAAAAGGGGTTATCGAGTATTTGATTCTTACTCAAGTATGGGTATTACGAAAATAGCTAAATATAATTAATAAAGGTGGACACATTAGTTTTAACGTGTCCACCTTTATTAAAATAGCATCATTTACCCAAAAATGAGTAAGAACCATAAAACTCAACTTGCCCTTTAAAAAATTATATCATTAACCCCATACTCACTAAATCCGAGAATTCTCCATCTATACAAACTTCATTCTTTAATATTCCTTCTACTTCAAATCCACACTTTTTATATAGTTCTATTGCATTTGGATTATTTTGGCTAGATACCAAACTTATTTTTTTAGTTATTTTATTTGATTTACACCAATCTATTAAGTAGTCCATAATTATTCTACCTAGCCCTATATTGCAATACTCTTTTTTTATAACAATCCCTAAAATCCCAACATGTTTTCCTTTTTTCTTTTGATTTGATGATATAGTACCTATTCCAATTATCTTATCATCTACTAATGCAATTATCATCGTATTATTGTTTGACTCATTGCATGATTTAATAATACTTGCTTGTTGTTCTACACTAACCCTATACTCACCTTCACAGAATGAAAGAAAAGTAGTTTCCCCTCCAACTATATTATAAAAATCAATAATATTTTTTGCATCATATTCCTCTGCATTTCTTAGTTCAGCTAATTGGCCATTTTTCATCTCTACTGTATTCATATTTATCCCCTATTTCTAATTTTTATATATATAATACTATTTATATAGTTTTTATTCAATATTTTTCCATTATTTCCTTAACAGCTCTGTCGTTGCATAAAAATATTCTCTTACTATTTTATTAAATAAATCTTTTCCAAAATTTAGGATTAAACTTTTTTAAAATAATAACTATAATTTAATATTATTTATTTTTTTAATTTTGTATTTTACGACTTTTTATTTCTTTTATCTGTATTTTTTAACATTTTTATTGACTTTGAAATATTTTTCCTTTGTCATTTGTTTAGGACATATTTTTGACACGTCTAAACAAATTTGTCAAAAATATTAAAATTATTTATTTTATATTAGGAGGAATAAACATGAATTATTTAGAAATTGCAAATCATCCACTTATGTGGGTTGGTGCTGAAGCTGTTGGTGAAACTTTAGGCGCTGGTATGAGTACTACAGCTTTCGCAACTTCAGTTTGGGTAATGGTTTTAGGTTCTTTAGGTTGGTTAATATTCACACTTTTATTTACTGATAAAATGGATAAAGTCAATCACTTACTATCAAAAGGTAATGAAAAATTAGTTCCTATAATATCAGCTTGTGCTATGTTAGGTGCTTTTGCTTACTTAGCATCAGGAAACTTTATAACTGGTGAAGGTTCAGTTACATTTACTTCTCCATCTGCAATAGCAACTATAATCGGATGTGTAATAATGATGATTTTATCTAAAATAGCTAAAGATAAAAATATACAATGGATAAAAGAATGGGCTTTATCTTTCGCAATATTTGGCGGAATGATAATAAGTACAGTTATAGTAAATATGATGTAATCTGAAGGAGGATACAAAAATGAACAACAATTACTATTCAAAAAATTATATCCCTAGTATAACTAAATGTGGTAAAGCAACTTTATTATTAGGAATTATATTATGTTTTGGACCTATCGTTGTAGTGTCTGGAATATTCGGAATTATGCCACCAATAGCAGCTATAATAGCTGGTACAGTATCTCAAATAAGTGTTAGTGGTACATATATGACATTTATATCTGGTAATACATCTAACATATCGGAATAGCGGTGTCTATAATAGTTAATATAGTTATATTATCTTTAGGTGTAGTATTCGGACAAGCAATATTATCAGTATTACCACCTGCAGTAACAGCATCATTTGACTTTATATTACCTGCATTATTCGGTACAATATTAATTGGTAAGAAAATAACTGAATTAGAAGAAGCAAAAGCTAGCCAAAAGGCTGTTTAATATAAATTGGCTGCATTTTAAAATGCAGTCATTTTAATAAATACTATTAATTAAAAGGGAGATATTCATATGTTATCTAAAGAAAGATTAGTAAATAATTTTATAGAAATGGTTAAAATAGACAGTCCTTCTAATCAAGAATTAGAAATGGCAACATGGTTAGTTAATTACTTAAATGAAAGGAGATGTTGTTAATGTTGTTCCATCTAAGGTTACTATGGAGGCTATGGTTAGAGCTGCCAGTATAGATGCTATGATGGATGCTAATAAGAAGATAAATAGATCTTTAAATGCTGCTGAAATGGCTCTTGGCGGTGAAGTTATAATAGAAGACTGTATAGGATATCTTCATCTTAATTCAGATGATAGTATGGATTCTGTATTTAAGAAAAACTTTGTAGAGCTTATGGGTGGTAATGATGATACTATAACAGATATTATAGCTACTGCTGGATCTACTGATTTTGGTGATATTTCTCAATTAATGCCTTGTATACACCCTTGGATAGGGGGCGTTTCAGGTGCTCTTCATACTAAGGATTATGAAATGAGTGATGAGGGGTTAGCTTATATAGTTCCTGCTAAAGCTATGGCTATGACGTTGATTGATTTATTATACGATGATGCTAAGGTTTCTAAGGATATATTAAATGATTTTAATCCAACGTTTAGTAAAGATACTTACTTAGAGTTTATGGATGAAAATACTAATACTTATGTATTTAACTATAATATATAAAAGTCTTATATAAAATCCAACAAAATAAAATATAAGATTAATCAATATGAACTAATATGAGTTCATACTGATACAACTAAAGAGAGTCTAATATAAGACTCTCTTCTCTTTTGCATTCTTTATCCTACATGTGATGTATTATTTATTTATACTAAATTTCTGTTTACTAACTCCTCAACGAAGAAGCTTCCAACATCTTGTGCAAATTTACCAGGACCAAATCCTGCATCATATCCTAATTCTTTTGCTAATTCATGGCTTACTCTTGGTCCTCCACAAAGAAGTACCACTTTATCACGAAGTCCTTCTGCTTCTAATAATTCCACTAAGTTAGTTAAATTTTCTATATGAACATTTTTTTGAGTTACAGTTTGTGAAACTAATAATACATCTGCATTAAGATCTACTGCTTTTTTTATAAATTCTTCATTTGGAACTTGACTTCCTAAGTTATATGCTTCTATTCCTTTATATCTTTCAAGTCCATAATTTCCTGCGTAACCTTTCATATTCATGATTGCATCTATACCAACCGTATGGGCATCTGTTCCTGTACTAGCTCCAACTACAACTACATCTCTTTTTATATTTTCTTTTATATATTTTTCTATTTCATATTTATCCATTGTATTTTCTTGTGCTACTTCTACATGTATATCTTCGTAGTTTATTCCCTTTTCTAAACTTCCATATGCAACATAGAAGGTAAACTCGCTATCAAGTGCTTTATGGTGAGCAACATTTATATCACTAAGTCCCATATTCTTAGCAGTAAGTTTAGCAGCTTCTATACCTTTTTCATCATCTTTTATGGGTAATGTAAAACTTACTTGCACCTTTGCATCATTTAAAGTATCTCCGTACGGCTTTATGTTTTTCAAATCAATATTCTTATCGTACTCTTTATTGTCCATAGAATATAATCCGCTCATTAACAGTTACCCCCTAATACTAACTCTTTGTCTAACATTAACTCTATAAATGGATTGAAGTATACACTTTCTTTCATAACAACTCCATCAAGACCTTTTCCTCCATCTACAGGTCTTTTTATTCCTGCAAACTTACCTTGTTCTAATGTTTTGAATAATCCTTCTTTTTCTATCTCTGCTATTAGTTCATAAGCCTTATTTAAAACTTCATCAACTCTATTACACATAATTCCATCTTTTTTAAACTCTATTTCACTACCTAAGTCTTTCATAGTATTGAATATATACTGAGCATTATCAATTGAAATCGCTCTATCTGATATAAATGGAGTATGTATAGCTTCAGTAAGCATACCTAATAAGTGTAATTTTTGTCCTGTCATTATTGTTACCATATTAAATAATGCATCTTGTACTTGTCCTTTAAATATATCACCTGTCATAAACTTAGTCGGTGGCATATACTTAAGAGGTGCTTTAGGGAATATTTCTCTAGCCATTTGAGCTTGAGCTAATTCATATAAAAATCCATTTTCAACATCTGGACTTATTTCAAATGCATGTCCTAGCCCCATTTGTTCTTCTGGAAGTCCTGCAACTAATGCAAATTGTTCATTTATAAATTGAGATGCAAGTACAGTATGTGCTTCTTCTACTGCATCAGCTGTTGTTAAGTAGTTGTCTTCACCAGTATTTATTATAACACCAGCAAATCCATTTATTATTCTTGAGAAATATTGATCTATCATTGTTCTTTTCATGTTTATATCTCTAAATAATATTCCGTATAAGGCATCATTTAGCATTACATCTAATCTATTTTGAGCTCCAAGAGCTGCTATTTCTGGCATACATAACCCTGAACAGTAGTTACAAAGTCTTATATATCTTCCAAGTTCTGATCCTACTTTATCTAGTGCTTCTCTCATTAATCTAAAGTTTTCACCAGTAGCATAAGTACCACCAAATCCTTCAGTAGTAGCACCATACGGAACATAGTCAAGTAAACTTTGTCCAGTTGTTCTTATTACTGCTATTATATCTGCCCCTTGTTTAGCTGCAGCTACTGCTTGAGTTATATCTTCATATATATTTCCAGTTGCAACTATTACGTATAAATATGGTCCTGTTTTATCTCCATACTCATTTAGAAAGTTTTCTCTTTTACTTCTATTCTCTTTTATTTGTTCTACACTTTTTTTAGCTATTTCATTTATTTTAAGCTTTACTTCAAATACATCATTTTCCTTAAGTGAACATAAATCTAATTCACCTTCAGATATTTTTTCCGCTATTTCTTGTGAACTAAGACCTGTATTTATCATAGCATTACCTATATAGTAAGCTACACCCATTCCCAAAGAACCATTATTTGAATTTTTTATACTTTCTACAACTATGTTTGGTAATGGTACACCAAATTCATCTACACCATCTACACCTAGTAATCTAAGTACAGTTCTTTCTACTGATACTGTAGTATGTTTATTTATAAATGCTTGTGTATCTATTACTATACTGTGTGCTGATTCACGAGCCTTCTCAACTATGCTAAAATCTAAATTTAATTTACTCATATTAATTCCCCCTTGACCGCTTATTTACTTAATTTGTCCGCTATATTAATTATTTCATTATCAAGTCCTAGTAACTTACATATATTTATAGCATCTTTTGGAACTTTAGCTTCTTTATCTACTTTTTCTAGTCTATAATCCATGTATTCTTGAAGTAGTTTTATACTATTGAAATTCTTACCATTTCCAATTTTTAAGTCTATTTGACGTTTTAAACCTTCAAAGTCTACATTCTTAAGTCCTCTAACCTGATAATATGTAGCATCATCTATATTTATATCATCTAGATGTGTAGATATTAAGCTTACAGAGTTATACTTTTTAAAGTATTCACATGTAGCTTTTAAAAGTACTCTTCCTTCTATTGGGTTGGTTCCTCTTGCAAATTCATCTAATGCCACAAACCCATCTCTTATCTTCATAAATTTTGTTATTTCTTTTAGTTTTATAATTTCCGCTCCAAATGTACTTAGACCTTTATTTATATCCTGCATATCATCACTTACTACATATATAAAGTCTAGTATGCATAAGTTCGCTTCTTTTGCAAAAACATAAAATCCACATTGAAATAGATATAAATTAAGTGCTATAGTTTTAATACTTACACTTTTACCGCCCATGTTAGCACCACTTATTATGGTTATTTTTTTGTCTATTTCTATGCTTATAGGTATATATTTTTTACCTTGTGAACTTAAAAGTCTTTCTAAATTTGGATCTAGAAGATCTTTAAAATATATTTTATTTTCATTATTTATACTAGGTTTTATAGCATTGTATTTAATTGCTAAATTAGCTTTGGCAATAAGTAAGTCTAATTTTCCTATAGATTTTATATTTTCATTTATATCATTTAGGTAATTATATAACTTTTCACTCAAAGCTTTTCTTATTTTTAATTCTTCTTGTTCTTCCTGAACAACTATTTCAAGTCTTTCTTTTTTTAACATTTCAATTTTTTCTATATCAGCTTCACTAAATATAGTTTTTTCTATGTTTATTTTATTTTGCCTGATACGTAATAATCGCTTACTATATGCACCATATATTTGAAATGTCGTCAACTTCAAATCATCCGGATCTAATAGTTTTACTATTGCATCTACACTTTTATATTTTATATAGTCTACTTTTATATTTAGTTTGGAGTAGTTTTCTATTATTTTATTAGAACTTACAGCAAAGTTTTTAATTTCAAACAGTTCTATTTCATCTAATATATTTTTGTTTTCTAATCTATTTATAGTATTCTTTATATTTTTAATTTTACAGAATTCATATTGTATATTGTCATACACAATTTTATTTTCTTTTTGACTGCTTATTATTTCTTCAATATAGTTAAGTTCTTTTGTTAACTTATCTCTATTTTCTTTTTTATATATTTTTATATCGGCTTTTTCTTTTTCTCCATATGGTGTAACTGTATTTACTTCGTTTGTTATAAATGACTGGATATAATCACCTTCTTGTTTATAAAAGCTTATTTTTCAAATATTAATTATTTTATATTAAAGATTCATAACATTAAATACTTTTATATTAGTCTTACTTTGTATACTATTTATAAAATATTCTTCATCAAAGCTATAGCCTTCTATTGATGTTGGATTTATGCTAATTCCTATTAAGTTTACTTTATTTATAGCTTTTATATTTCCTTTAAGCTTTACATACTTATCAAATATATCCTTATCTAAAAATATTTTTGTACTATCTTCAACTAATATGGTTATATTCTTGTATTTATTTCCACTTTTTATAAAATCATTTATAAAACTATTAGTAACAATTCCATTTATAACTACATATCTAGTATTCTCATCTACACTATCTATAATTTCTTTAGAAGAGTTTAGAGTTGTATTTATATTTAGGCTTTTATATGAATAATCCTTATTTACTAAGCTAACCTTTTGATTTTTTATATTTTTATAAACTTCATAAAGTTTATTGTCATTTATTTTCTCAAGATTTAAAATATTAGCTTCATATATAATTTTTTCGACTGCCTTATTAACATCTTTATTTATTACAGCTCCACTACAAAATACTGTAGAATCTGTTATAGATGGTGATCCTAATGTTTTTCTAGATAAAGCTCCATCAACTATACTCAAATCTGCTCCATAATACCTTAATCTTTCACATATATACTTTATTTGAGTATTTATAGATGGTCCTGCAAGTTCTATATATCCATCGCTTAAAGATTTAAATATAACTATATTTCCTAGTGGCGTTGTTATATTTGTAATCTCTAGAATTTCTTTAGTTATATCACTTCCTAAAACTAAACTTCTAGCTGTAGCTATTATAGTGTTTTTATTTACATATATCCTTGGTTTATAAGTTTTAGTAACAACATCTACGCCTTCTCCATCAACTCCTATTGATGTAAGACCTAGTATTATATTTTTGCTTATACATTCCTTTAGTATGTAATTTAGAGTTGTAGTCTTACCTACATTTTTATAATTTCCTATAATAGACATACTTTTATATTTTAATATTTCATTTACTATATTCATAAATTTTTCCTTATAAATCTAAATTTATTTTTATAAGCAATGTATCTTTATTTGCCAAAAAATATTATAGATTTATAACCTATAATATCTTTTGGCTTTTATTAAAAAATTAACCTAGATGAGCACTTAATTCTCTTTTCTTTCTATCTAATTCAGTTGGCTCAAGTGTCATTCTTTCATTATTTAATAATCCTGCTACCCCTACCTTATGTACTGATTTTTCACCTTTGCAAACTTCACATTCACATATATGGCTATAGTTTTTTGGCTCTGTATAAGTAGTTATAACCCCTTCAAAATTTCTAAGTATTACTTTATCATAACTTTGAGATATTACATAATTTGGCATAACAGGAGTTTTGCCACCACCACCTGGTGCATCTACAACAAATGTTGGTACGCAGTATCCTGATGTATGTCCTCTTAAACCTTCTATTATTTCTATACCTTTAGATACAGGAGTTCTAAAGTGTTCTATTCCAGTAGATAAGTCACATTGATATATATAGTATGGTCTTACTCTTATTTTCACTAAGTTATTAACTAATGTTTTCATAACATGCATACAGTCATTTACACCACGTAGTAAAACACTTTGGTTACCTAATGGTATACCTGCATTTGCCATTTTACTACAAGCCTCTGTAGCTTCTGGTGTTATTTCATTTGGGTGGTTAAAGTGAGTGTTTAACCATACTGGGTGATACTTCTTAAGCATATTAACTAAATCATCAGTTATTCTTTGAGGCATAACTACAGGAACTCTACTTCCTATTCTTATTATTTCAACATGTGGTATTGCTCTTAATTTACTTATGATATATTCTAATTTTTCATCACTCATTAAAAGTGCATCTCCACCTGATAATAATACGTCTCTTATAACTGGTGTATTGCTTATATATTCTATAGCTTTATCTATTCTATCAACTGGTTGAGCTCCATCATTTTGTCCAGCAAATCTTCTTCTAGTACAGTGTCTACAGTACATTGCACATTGATCAGTTATTAAAAGTAATGCTCTATCTGGATATCTATGAGTAAGTCCTGGTACTGGTGAATCTCCATCTTCATGAAGTGGATCATCTAAATCAGCATCTGAAACTTTTAATTCACTTGAAACTGGTATAGCTTGTTTTCTTACAGGGTCATTAGGATTTGTTGGGTCAATTAATGATAAGTAATATGGAGTTATACTCATTCTTAGAGTTTTAAGACATTCCTCAACTCCTTGTTCTTCGCTTTCTGTTAATGGTATATATTTCTTCAACTCTTCAACTGTTGTTATTCTATTTTTTACTTGCCAATTCCAATCATTCCATAATTCATTGCTAACATCTGTAAATATTTTTCTTTCCATGATATTTGCACCCCCTAATTATATATATAGTTTTTTGAATATATTTTTTAATGTTTCACTTTCTCTTAATGCAGTTAAAGTAACCTCTGCATGACCCTTAGTGTATCCATTACCTATTATCATATCTACATCTTTTCCAACACCTTCAGCACCTAGAGCTGCTTTTGTAAATGCTGTTGCCATTGAGAAGAAGTATACTACTCCTCCATCTCTAACTGGTAGTATAGTACTCATTTCTGTATTTTGAACATTTACACAGTTTATAGCTAAATCTACTTCTTTACCACCATTTACTTCTAATACTTTATTTAATACTGCATTAGGATCTTGAGCATTTACTACTATCGCTTCATCTACAAGACCATTTTCTTTTATGAAGTTTGCTTGCTCTTCACCTCTAACTAATCCTATTACTTTACCGTCTTTTCCTGCTTTTTTTCTAGCTTCATAACAACAAAGCATTCCTGACTTACCAGCAGCTCCAAGTATTAACACGCTATTTCCTTCTTTTACTAACTTTTGTGTTTGAGCTGGTGCTCCTGCTACGTCTAAAGCTGCTAATGCTAATGTTTCTTCCATATCTGTTGGTAACTTTGCATATATACCACTTTCAAATAAAATAGCTTTCCCTTTTATTTCAACTCTATCTATATCAGGTTTTATGTCTATTATTTCTTCTATTTTTAATGGAGTTAATGATAATGATACAAGTGTAGCTATCTTATCCCCTATTTCTAAATCTATCTTCCCTACTAAATCAGAACCAATCTTTTCAATAGTTCCAATTAGCATTCCTCCAGAACCAGTTACTGGGTTTTGCATTTTACCTTTTTCTTCTACTATTTCTAATATTCTTGCTTTTATTTTTTCTAAATCATGATTACACTCTTCTTCTATTTGAGTAAAGCTTGCTGAATCTATGTTTAAAGCTTGTACATCTATTAATATTTCATTATCATATATATTCATATCATTATTTATTTTTTTTGCTGGTTGAGGTAGTACATTTTCCTCTATAACCCTATGCGTTCCATATTTACATCCCTTCATGTTTAATCCCCCTTGTTATATAGTTTGTTCTTTTGCGTATAATAAATCATCTGATATGATTAAATCCGCATCTGTCATTTCTTTTAATTCTTCTATAGTTACACCTTCATTGATTTCTGTTACAACTAATCCTTCCTTAGTTACTTTCATAACAGCAAGCTCAGTTACTATAATATCAACTACCCCTTGTGCTGTTAGTGGAAGTGTACAGTTTTTAAGTATTTTAGATTTTCCTTTTACTGTATGTAACATTGCAACTATTACTCTTTTAGCTCCAACAACTAGATCCATAGCCCCACCCATTCCTGGAACCATCTTTCCTGGAACTATCCAGTTTGCTAAGTTTCCATGTTGATCTACTTCTAAAGCTCCAAGGACAGTTACATCAACATGACCACCTCTAATAAGTCCAAAGGATACAGCACTATCAAAAAATACTCCGTCGTCATTAATAGTTACATACTGTGCTCCTGCATTTGTAATATTTACATCTATTTCATCTTCCTTAGCAACTGTCCCCATTCCAACCATACCATTTTCTGATTGGAAAGTTACATTTACTCCTTCTTCTATATAATTTGTAGTTAGAGTTGGAAGACCTATTCCTAAATTTATTAATTGACCATCCTTAAACTCCTTAGCTACCCTTCTAGCTATTATTTCTTTAGGATTCATTTAGTTTGCCTCCTTTATTATGTAGTCTACTACTACACCTGGAGTCATAATCATGTCCTTATCTATACTACCTATTTCTACTAATTCTTCAGCTTCTACTATTACTAAGTCACTAGCCATTGCAATCATTGGGTTGAAGTTTTTAGTAGTTCCTTTATAAACTGTATTTCCAAACGCATCTACTATACTGCCTTTTATAAGGGCTATATCAGCTCTTAGTGGCATTTCTAATAAATATTCTTTATTATCTATAGTTATTTTTTGTTTATTTTTCTCTACTAACGTTCCCACTCCTGTTGGTGTTAATATTCCACCTAATCCAAAACCTCCAGACCTTATTCTTTCAATAAGAGTTCCCTGTGGTGATAGTTCTACTTCTAACTTGCCTTCATTCATTAATCTTCCAGTTTCGGCATTCGTTCCTATATGAGATGCTATAACCTTTTTAACTTGATTATTTACTATAAGTCTTCCTATTCCTCTATCTATAAAAGAAGTATCATTTCCTATTATAGTTAAGTTTTTAGCACCTGAATCTATAAGTGAATCTATAAGTATTTCTCCAGTTCCACATCCTAAAAATCCACCTATCATAATAGTCATGTCATCTTTAAAAAGCCCTTTTAATTTTTCTACTGATATACTTTTTTGCATCCTAGCTACCCCCAAGATATATTTTAAGCTCCTTGTGTACTTAATTCTTTAATCTTTAATCCTAATATTTCACGAGCTTCTTCAGGTGTAGCTACTTCTCTACCAAGTTCTTTGGCAATATTTACTGCCTTTTGAACCAATTCTCCATTAGACTTAGCTTTTACACCCTTCTTTATGTAAACGTTATCCTCGAATCCCACTCTTATATGTCCCCCCATTAGTACACTTAGTGTTATCATATCAAACTGGCACTTTCCTACACCACTTACTGTAAATGTTGCATTTTGAGGTATACTTTCTCTCATAAACATTAAATCTCTGTACGTTCCACTTATACCACCATTGACTCCCATAACGAAGTTAAAGTGCATATTATCATTTATAAAACCTTTTTTGTTTAATCTAAGCGCCATATCTATCATACCCTTATCAAATACCTCTATTTCTGGCTTTACATCTAAGTCTATCATTTTTTTACCAAATTCTTTTATTGTATTTTCAGTATTTACAAATATATCATCTCCACCAAAATTACAAGTTCCACAGTCTAATGTGGCCATTTCTGGCGATAGACTTACAGGTTGTATTCTTTCCTCATTTGACATTCCAACTGCTCCGCCAGTTGAAGGTTGCACTATTGCCTCTGGACAAACATCCTTTATCGCATCTATACATTCTTTGAATCTATTTATATCTTGAGTTGGAGTTCCATCATCATTTCTTACATGAAGATGTATTATACTTGCTCCAGCATCGTAAGCTGCTTTTGCTTCTTTCACTATTTCTTCAACACTATATGGTACATTTTCATTATGCTCTTTCGTTACCTCAGCACCACATATAGCTGCCGTTATTATTACCTTTTGCATATAAATCCCCCCTTTAAACTAGAATCTTTGCTTATCTTTAGGCACAACACAAGTTCCACTAGCCTTACATACTACTATAGGCTCTTGTAAAAATTCTGCTGCTGATTCATTTATATCTGTTCTTGGCACTATAACTTTTCTAGCTTCAAAAACCATTTTTCTTGAACTATTTCCTATATTTACTATTTCACCAACAGCTTCTATATAATCTCCAGCATAAACTGGAGCTAAAAATTCTATGCTATCATAAGCTTTAAATAATCCTTCATCACCATCATTTTGTATTAATAGCTCTGTTGCTACATCACCAAATAGTTGAAGCATTTTTGCTCCATCTACTAGGTTTCCCCCATAATGAGCATCATGACTTCCCATTCTTAATCTTATCATTGCTTTCATATGTAAATCCCCCTTATGATTATTTATGCTAACTCTTGTATTAAATTTTTAATTACTTTGTTAACATCTCCTACTATAGCTAAGTCAGCTACATCAAATATAGGTGCACTGCTGTTTTTATTTATAGCCACTATAAATTCAGACTCTTCCATTCCCGCTAAATGTTGTATAGCACCTGATATACCACATGCAATATATAAGTCTGGTCTTACTGTTTTTCCTGTTTGTCCAACTTGACGAGACTTGTCAACCCATCCTGCATCAACTACAGCACGTGAAGCACTTACTTCAGCTCCTAATACATCTGCTAATTCATATAAAGCATCCATATTTTCTTTAGAGCCTATTCCTCTTCCTGCTGATATAAGTATTTTTGCATCTTCAATATTTATTTTCTTAATACTTTCTTTTACGTATTTTAATACTTCTACATTTTTTCCATCTTGTGAAAAATCAACTTCAAACTTTTCTATGATTCCATTTCTTGTAGTGTCTTTTACTAATTTTTTCATAACACCAGACCTTACAGTACTCATTTGAGGTCTGTGGTTTGGACATATAATTGTAGCCATTATATTCCCACCAAATGCAGGTCTAGTCATTAGTAATCCATTATTTTCATCATCTATTTCAAGTGATGTACAATCTGCTGTAAGTCCAGTTTCAATAGTAGCACTTACTCTTGGTGCTAAATCTCTACCTATTGTAGTTGCACCTACTAACACTATATCTGGATCTTTTTTATTTATTACTTCACAAAAAGCTTTTGTGTATGTATTAGTTACATATATATTTAAATTTTCATCATCAACAAAAACAACTTCATCTGCTCCATAATGAACAAGTTCTTTATTTAAATTTTCAATATTATAGCCTAATAATACAGCAATTAATTTATTATTTAACTTATCAGCTAACTCTCTTCCTTTTCCTAATAGTTCCAAAGAAACATTTTGTATTTCACCGTTTCTTTGTTCAACATAAACCATTACACTCATTATTTTTCCTCCTAATTAATTACTACTTTTGAGAAATTTTTGTCATCTTTTTTTATGCATTTGCTTCATTTATTATAAACTTTTCTTTTAAAGCATTTATTATTATTGATGCTCCTTCTTTTTCATCTACTTCATGAAGCGTTCCTTTTGATTTAACACCCTTTGTAAATGATTTTTTAACCTTAGTAGGTGAACCTTTTAGTCCTATTTCCTCTATATTTACTTCTATATCCTTTAAGCCCCAAGTTTCTATATTATCTTCTTTCATACAATCATAGATTCTAGATACTTTCATATATCTTGGAGTATTCATTTCTTTTAAAGTAGTTATTAGCAGTGGCATTTTTGCCTTAATAACTTGATGTCCATCTTCAAATGCTCTATCTACTATTATATTTTCCCCTTCTACTTCTAATTTTTCAACATAAGTTATAGATGGTATATTAAGATGATTTGCTATTTGAGGACCGACTTGAGCTGTATCTCCATCTATTGCTTGTCTACCTGCTATTATTAAATCATAATCTATTTTTTTAATAGCTCCTGCTATAGTTTTAGATGTAGCTAATGTATCTGCCCCTGCAAATGCTCTATCTGTAAGAAGAATAGCTCTATCTGCACCCATTGCTAAAGCTTCTTTTAAAGCATTTTTAGCCTGAGGTGGACCCATAGTTAATACTGTAACAGTTGCTCCCATTAGTTCTTTTAAATTAACCGCTTCTTCTATTCCTGCCTTGTCATCAGGATTTATTATACTTGGTACCCCATCTCTTATTAATGTACCAGTTTTAGGGTCTAATTTTACTTCTGTAGTATCTGGTACTTGCTTTACACAAACTAATATATTCATATTTTTTCCTCCCACAATTCACTCCAAAACTATTTAAGTAAACTTGCACTTATAACCATTTTTTGTACTTCACTTGTTCCTTCATATATTTCAGTTATTTTAGCATCTCTCATCATTCTTTCTACATCGTACTCACGAGTATATCCATATCCTCCATGTAGTTGAACAGCTTTTGTTGTAACTTCCATTGCAACTTCTGAAGCATATAATTTTGCCATAGCAGCTTCTACACTATATGACTTTCCTTCATCTTTTTTAGTTGCAGCATTGTAAACTAAAAGTCTTGCAGCTTCTATTTTAGTTTTCATATCAGCTAATTCAAATTGAGTGTTTTGGAATGCTGATATACTTCTACCAAATTGTTTTCTTTCTTTAACATAGTCAACTGTAGTATCTAGTGCTCCTTGTGCTATTCCCAAAGCCTGTGCAGCTATTCCTATACGTCCACCATCAAGGGTTTTCATTGCAATTTTAAATCCTTGACCTTCTTTGCCAAGTATGTTTTCTTTAGGTATTCTACAATTTTCAAATATAAGTTCACAAGTTGCAGAGCCTCTTATTCCAAGTTTCTTTTCCTTTTTCCCTATTGTAAATCCTTCAGTTTCTTTTTCTACTATGAATGCTGATATTCCACGAGTACCTTTTGACATATCAGTCATAGCCATAACTACATATATTTCAGCTGGACCAGCATTTGTTATAAATATTTTACTTCCATTTAATATATAGTGTTCCCCATCTAATATAGCAGTAGTTTGTTGACCTGCTGCATCTGTTCCTGCATTAGGTTCAGTTAATCCAAATGCTCCTAATTTTTCTCCTTTTGCAAGTGGAGCTAAGTACTTTTCTTTTTGTTCTTTTGTCCCAAACTCATATATTGGACTTCCACATAAAGAAGTGTGTGCAGATACTATAACCCCTGTTGTACCACAAGCTTTTGAAAGTTCTTCAACTGCTAAGGCATATCCTAAATAGTCTCCACCTTCTCCACCATACTCCTTAGGAAAAGGTATTCCTAAAAAACCATACTTAGCCATTTTTTTGACTGTTTCATATGGAAACTTTTCTTCTTCATCTATTTCATGAGCTATAGGAGCTACCTCATTAACTGTAAACTCTCTATACATTTGTTTTAATAATTCATACTTCTCCATATAATTCTCCTCCCTATTGATTTTGTTCTATTAGCCCTTTACATTATTAATTATAGTCATAGAATCCTTTTTTAGATTTTCTTCCTAACATTCCACTTCTAACCATTTTTTTAAGTAGTGGGTGTGGCCTATATTTTGAATCTCCAAATTCATTGTATAGTACTTCCATTATATTTAAGCATACATCTAGTCCTACTAAATCTCCTAATGCTAAAGGACCTATTGGATGATTTGCTCCTAATTTCATTGCATTATCTATATCTTCTGCACTAGCAATATTTTCTGCTAATATTCCTATTGCTTCATTTATCATAGGTATTAGTATTCTATTAACTACAAATCCTGGTGCTTCTTTTACACTTACTGGAGTCTTGTTTAATTGTTTACATAATTCATATATTGTGTCATGAGTATCTTTTGATGTAAGCATTCCGTCTATTACTTCTATTAGTTTCATAACCGGTGCTGGATTGAAAAAGTGCATTCCTATCACTTTTTCTGCTCTTTTTGTGCTAATTGATAAGTCTGTTATTGACAATGATGATGTGTTGCTAGCAAATATCGTTTCTTCTTTACATATTTTATCCAGTTCTTCAAATAATTGTTTTTTGATTTTAATATTTTCAACTATAGCTTCTATTACTAAGTCACAGTCTTTTGCTTTTTCAAGTTCTACAGTTGAACTAAGTCTATTTAATATTTCATTTTTTTCTTCTTCTTTTATTTTATTTTTAGATACTTTCTTATCTAAACTTTTTGTTATTAATTTAATTCCATTTCCTAGAGTGTCGTTATTTATATCTCTTAGTATTACTTCATGCCCATTAGATATAAACACTTCTGCAATGCCACTCCCCATAGTACCGCTTCCTATTACCATTATCTTCATAATTTATCCCCCTACATCGAACTGCTTGCTTTAGTGTTTGATTGTATATTAAATTCTGGTTCCCTTTTTTCTAGAAAAGCATTCATACCTTCCTCTTGGTCATAACTTGCAAAGCATAATCCAAATAAATTACTTTCTAAGTTTATAGCATTATCAATATCTATTTCATAACCTTTATTTATAGCATTTTTTGCATATCTTACTGCAAGTTGCCCTTTAGACGCTATTAATTTTGCCATATCCATGCACTCATCTAATAAATTTTGTGATTCTACAATTTTATTTATTAAGTTTATATTTAAAGCCTCTTGTGCTTTTATTATTTGAGCTGTATATGTAAGTTCTTTCGCTTTTCCTATACCTACTATTCTAGATAACCTCTGTGTTCCACCAAATCCAGGTATTATTCCAAGATTTACTTCCACTTGCCCAAACTTAGCTGTTGAACTAGCTATTCTAATATCACAGCTCATAGCAAGTTCTAAACCTCCACCTAAGCAAAATCCATTTATTCCTGCTATTATTGGTTTTTCACAATTTTCTATTTTTCTAAATAAATCGTTTCCAATTTTAGAAAACTTTCTTGCTTGCTCAAAGTTCATATCTTTCATTGCTTCTATATCTGCTCCTGCAACAAAAGCTTTTCCTTGACCTGTTATTATTCCTACATAAATTTCTTCGTCTTTATTGATGATGTCAACAGCCATGTCTAACTCTTTTAAAACTTCTTCATTCAATGAATTAAGATACTTTTCCCTAGATATCTTAACCATATATATATTTCCTTCTTTAGTGCAAACTAAGTTTTTAAACATTTTTGCCATCCTCTTATCCATTTTTATACTGCTATTCATCTTTAAACAATTATCTCTTATATTAAAAGTTATTTCTATATTTAATCATTGAAATTCTACATTTATCTTTGAAATCCCTCTATAAAATCTAAGATTACTGAAGTTCCCCTATTTAAAATCTTTTTGTTATTTAGTTTTTAGTATTTTCTAGTGTGTAATATGTATGTTGTTGTCAATTCAATCATTTAAATTACTTAAACCGATTTAACTATTACACAAGTTCCCATTCCTCCACCTATACATAGAGAGGCTAGGCCATAGTTTGATTTTCTTTTCTTCATTTCATGTAAAAGGGTAGTTATTATTCTAGCACCTGATGCACCTAATGGATGTCCTAGTGCTATAGCTCCTCCATTTACATTAGTTCTATCTTCAAACCAATCATTGCTTAGATTATGATTTTCTTTTAATTCTTTCATTACTCCTAATGATTGAACTGCAAAAGCTTCATTTAATTCTACTAAATCTATTTCTTCTAAGTTCATATTAACTCTGTCAAGGGCACTTTTGATTGCAGGAACTGGACCAAGCCCCATAATAGAAGGATCTACTCCACCTTGGCCTAAAGATATAATTTCTGCTATTGGCTTTAGATTATATTCTTTAACTGCTTTTTCTGATGCTACAATTATTATACTAGCTCCATCATTTATTCCTGATGCATTACCAGCAGTTACTGAACCATCTTTTTTAAATGCAGCTCTAAGACTTGAAAGTTTTTCTAAAGTAGTATTTCTGTTTGGATATTCATCTTTATCAAATATCATTGTACTTTTTCTATTTTTAACCTCTATAGGTACTATTTCATCTCTAAATCTATCTTCATCTAATGCTTTTATAGCTTTTTGTTGGGACTTTATAGCGAATTGATCTTGTTCTTCTCTAGATATATTGTGTTTATCTGCTATATTTTCAGCAGTTATCCCCATATGATAGTTATTAAATGAATCAGTTAGTCCATCTACAATTAAGCTATCTTTTAGATTCATTCCTCCCATTTTACTTCCTGTTCTGATATTAGCATCCGTTATATACGGAACTTGAGACATTACTTCAACTCCACCTGCTACTATTAAATCTGCCATTTCAGATTTTATTTGTGAATATGCAGTCATTACACTTTTCATTCCACTCCCACATATTATATTTATTGTATATGCAGGAACCTCATGTGGTATATTTGCATAAATTGATGCTTGTCTTGCTATCCCCTGACCCTGACCTGCTGGTAATACATTTCCTAATATTACCTCGTCAATATTTTTACCATCTATATTGTTATCTTCTAAAGTTTTTTTGATTACTTGTCCTGCTAGCTCAGATGGCGATACTGTTGATAGTGTTCCTAAAAAACTGCCTATAGGACTTCTTTTTGCATCTATTATATATACTTTACTCATAATAATCCCCCCGTTTTTACATTTTTGTTAATAATTTAAGTTTCAATTTAATTCCCTTATAGTTTAAGTATATCTACGTTAAATAGATTTGTAAAATTTTAAAAAACAATACATATATAACTTAAAGTTATATATGTATTGTTTTTTTTTAAATATAAAATTAAACTATTTAACATGGAATTACACACCAATTTCTTTAATTCTTTCAGTAACGTATTGTAAGAATATCTTTAAGCTTTTAGACATATATCTATCCTTTTTGATTATCAATCCTATGTTCCAATCTATATTGGGGTTTACTATCTTAATCATTTTTACTTCTTCCGATTTAAATCTTTTGACTATTGGTTTTGGCAGTATTGTTATTCCTTGATTCAGTGCTACCATTTCTATAATAAAATCCCATTGAGATGTTTTCATTACTATATTTGGTGTGAAATTTACATCTTTGCAAGCTTTTATAATTTTATCATACATCATAAAATCTTCATTAAAAACTATAAATTTTTCACTTTCTAATTCTGATAAATCTATAACATCTTTATATGCTAATGGATGCTCTTTGCTAACTACCAACATAACTTCATTATTCCTGATAGGATATGAAATTAAATTTTCTGATTTTATAGGAAATATTACAGCGCCTAGCTCGATGCTTTCATTTTCTACTTTTTCTTTTATATTATTTGCCCCTTCTTCTATTATATATATTTCTATATCTGGATTTAGTTTTCTAAACTCTGCTATTATTAATGTAAAATATACACTCCCTATAACTGGAGGAATACCTATTTTGATAGTTTTTTTACCATGGTCGAGCGTATCTTGCAGCTTATATAACTCTCTATTTATAATTTCTACTGATTGTTTTGCATTTTCATAGAATATTTCACCATCGTATGTTAAATTGAAGGTTTTTGCATTCCTTTCTATTAACTGTGTTTTTAAATTAGTTTCTAAATTTTTTATAGCTTTGCTAAGTGCTGGTTGCGAAATATATAAGTTATTAGCTGCTTTAGTAAAATTTCTTTCTTTAACAACTTCAATAAAATATTCTATTTCTTTTATATTCATATTTATCAGTCCTTTTTTATTTGTCTTGTTGTCTAAACTTGTAAATTTTTGATATATACCTTATTATTTCATAAATTTATCTTTGTGTAAATTATATATTATCGAAAAATTTAGATTAATTAAAAATGAAGTAGTATTTACATTGACAATTTGGAAATAAATTCATATAATAATATTAAATTAAATATAACCCCTTGAAGGGGAGTAGCTTTCACATGTTGCTAATCAATCGTCATTACGGATTATATCCCGGTTGATTAGCAAGTTAATAAACTTGTTTGCAAGACCTTCAAAGTAATTTAATGGAAATTACTTTGTGGTTTTTTTTATTTAGGAGGTAATTATGTCGTTTATAATGTTATTTGTAGGTTTCCTTTTCTTAATAAAAGGCGCTGATTTATTTGTAGAAGGATCTTCTTCTATTGCTAAAAAGTTTAATGTTCCAGCTATGATTATTGGTCTTACAATTGTTGCTATGGGTACTTCTGCTCCAGAGGCTTCTGTCAGTATTACATCATCATTAATTGGTCAAAATGATATGAGTGTTGCTAACATTGTAGGTTCAAACTTTTTTAACATACTTATTGTTTTAGGTGTATCATCTTTAATTGCAACTCTTCCTGTGTCAGTTGGTACAATAAAAAAAGATACACCATTCCTTATATTGACAAGTTTACTGATGTTAGTATTTGCTATTGACTTATCAATAACTAGAGTAGAAGGATTTTTGTTGTTATCTGGATTTACTTATTTCATAGTAAGTACAATAAAAAATGCTAAAAAATCTACTGAAGAACTACCTCATTTAGATATGGAGGCTGCAATTGACTCTGATGTTATTGTAGTTAAAGACATATCAATGAGTAAAACTATTACTGTTAGTGTTATAGGTATCGTTGGTATTGTTTTCGGTGGAGACTTAGTTGTAAAATCAGCTAGTAGTATTGCTTCTTCACTTGGCATGAGCACTAACCTTATTGGATTAACTATTGTTGCAGTTGGTACTTCTTTACCTGAGTTTGTTACTTCTGTAATGGCTGTTAGAAAAGGTGAGAATGATATAGCAATCGGTAATGTTATAGGGTCTAACATATTTAATATATTATTTATTTTAGGTTTAGCATCTACTATAAGCCCTATTACAACAATGAGTATAGTAGCTATTATTGATATTATATTTATGATTTTTTCTACAGTATTACTTTATTTATTTATGAAAAAACAAAATTCAATAACTAAAGTTCATGGTATAATTTTTATAGTTATATACTTTGCATATATGACTTATACGGTTATTAGATAAGTAGTTTTAAAAAAGGTTGTCGCACTAAAAATTAGAGCGACAACCTTTTTCTAAGTTAATAATATTCAAATAAAATTCTTGAACTTCTCCTTTAAAATATTTATTTATAAATAATAAACGATTTAAAGTAAGTTAATCAGCCCTTCTAACTCTTCAGATAAGATTTTTGCACGTTCAAAATCACTATCTATTAAAGCTAATGCTATTTTAGTTTCAACCATTTTTTTCTTTTGTTCAATTTCTAAATAGTCTTTATCAAAATGACTAGCATAAATCATCTTTCTAAATTTTCTCATGTTCATTTTTCTAATTGTCTTATCTTCAATGATTAAAACATAATCCATACAGTTAACTATAAAATAGTAGTCATGAGAAATCATTAGAATCGCACCATTATAATCTTCTACGGCTTTTTCAAGTGCCATTTGTGAATAGGTATCTAAATGGCTTGTCGGTTCATCAAGAAGCAACATATTTGCCTTCTTAGAACAAACTTTAGCTAATTGAAGTATATTCTTTTCTCCACCAGATAAAGATTCTATCTTTTGTTCAATAATTTCTTCCTCAAAACCAAATTTTGAAATATACGATCTGATTTCTGTATAATTTTTAAATCCTGCATCGAAGAACTCTTCAAGTATTGTATTAGACTCATTTAGTATTTCGCCTTGAAGTTGAGATAAATAAGCCACTTCAATATCGTTATTTATTTCAATAGAATCATGATTATTTTTAAAGATTTCTCTCATTAAAGTCGTTTTTCCCATACCGTTTGAACCGATAATAGCTACTTTATCATTAGATTTAATCTCAAAGTTAACATTTTCTAAAAGCATCTCATCAAAAGCAACACCGTAATCATTAACTTTTAAAGCTATGGTTTCTTCGATTTCATTATCAGTAGTTAAACGTATATCTGGTTGTTTAATCTCTACAAATGGTGCTTTAATTCTACGTTCTTCTAATCTTTCTTGGATTTTGACTCTAGCTTTTAGGGCTCTCCCATTGGAAGCTTCAGCATTATAAGTTGCTCTCTCTCTTAGTTTCCCTATTAATTTCTCATTTCTTTCGATTTCTTCATCATCAGCAATAGCCAGTTCTTGTAGCTCAATTTTAGTTTGAAGTAATGAGAAGTTGTAATCAATATATCTTCCATCAAATTCTTGAAGCTCCATGTTTTCAAGGTGTATAATTTTGTTAAAACAATGATTCAATAAATATCTATTGTGTGTAATAATTAGCATTGTTTTTTTGTGAGAGTTAATTAGATTTTTAAGAGCATTTAGGTTTTCAAAATCTAAAAACACATCTGGTTCATCCATAATCATTAAGTCTGGATTATTAAGCATTTCCTTAATTACTTGGATAAGTTTGAATTCCCCACCACTAAGTTCAGATATCATTCTATCTTTATGCTTATTTAGGTTTGCAAGATTTAGTTTCTTATTAATATTACTTTCGAAATCATCACCATCAATTGCATCAAATGCATCTAAAGCTTCTTGGTACTTTTCTAGTAAAGTCTCAATATCTGAAGATGTTTCCATTTCAGTACAAATAGATGCGATTTTCTCTTGTAGCTTAATAAATTCTTCGCCTATATATTCGAAAACTGTAGTTTCGTTTGTTTTGTCTCGTTGTGAAAACTGGCTTACATATCCAATTTTGAAATTTGTATTCATTTCTAATGTACCATCAAACATATATCTTTCTGGATCCATAATTATATCTATTAGTGTACTTTTCCCGCTACCACTTGCTCCTATAAAAGCACAATGTTGACCTTCTTCTAATGTAAATGAAATATTATTATATAGATCTTTTTTCGGAAATGAGTAAGACAAGTTATCTACTTTTATCATATTATTACCTCTCTTTGTCATTTAAAAAGAGCCTATAAAAATAAGCTCTTCAATATATAATCTTATAAGTATAATTTTTGCAATTAATTATATAGTAGTAATGACATTCTTTTTAGATTTACTGTTGATATAATAACACTTTTTACGACTAATTTCAATCATTTTATATTAAAACTTTTCGTGACTACGAGCCAACTCTAATAGAGTATCCCTTCCGACAGATTTTACTACAGGTATAGACATAGCTATTTGTCAAAGTGTATTTGCTTGTTATAATGAAGGCACTTGCGTATCTAGTTCTATATTGTTAAAAGATATAAGCGCCTATATCAGTTGAGATTCAGAAGTTACAATAAGTAGAAATGTAGAGTTTAAATATAAGTCTTCATACTTTTGAGTGCTATCAAATATATCATTTTTCAAGCTTTTGCATACTATATAATAGGATAATATGGTTTTAATCCTATTATACTATTATATGAGGAGGTTTTAACTATTACTGCTTTATCAGCTTCATTAAAAAACCTTAAAAGATTCTTTATAAGACCAAAAGAAACACTCTATGCAGTTAATGATATAAATAATAATGAATTTAAGCTTTTAGCTAACGAAAATATTGAATCTCCAACTGCTTACTGTAAACTTTTATTCAAGGTTGATAAAAAAATACTAGATTTGCCACCAGCCAAATCTAAAGATTTGATACTTAATCTTAGTAATATTTACATTGATGATTTTCATTTGTCTATATCAGAAGAAAAGAAGTTTATACCTATTGATAATCCATGCGATTCAGCTCTTCCTAAGGTAACTGTAGAATATTTAGGTAATAAAAAGTATGTTTGTGCTATAGTCTATTTTAATGCTTCCCTATTGAATGATTTTAATTTACAAGATGAAAATTCATCAATCGAAGTATATGATTTTGCACAAAGTAACTTTGTCATACAATCTTTTGAATACTGTTCAAGTAATGTCCCTAATCCAACTATATACGATTTCTTAACTCATATTAAATCTACAACTACCTTAGTACCTTCTACAGAGTTAGGAGATAACTTTAATTATTATTTATACTCTATTAATTTGGTAGGAAAAATATATTTAGCTCCTTTAGTTGAGATAACTCAAGATACTTACACATTAGCACAGTTAAATCAATTTTTAGGAAAAGCTTCTACGAATACTCAATTTTCTCGTGGTGAACTAGCTTCTATAAATAAGCTTGAATATATAAATATTCCTCATCTTAATTTGTATTTAGATAATTTTAAGTATTTTCTTAACTTAACTGATTTAATAATTCAAAATTGTGACTATAATAACCTTCCTGATGAAATTTGCAGTCTATCTAATTTGGAAAGTCTTAATTTATCACAAAATTTTATTCAAGGAGACCTTGATAATATTGTTAAATTGAATAAATTAAAAGTATTAAATTTATCTTTTAATCACCTTGAAGTTATTCCTTATAACCTGGCTAATCTAAATAGTCTAGAAATATTATATTTAAATAATAACGATATTTATGACTTATCTTTATTTAAGAATACAAATGTAGAAGTCTATGCCAATGAGCAACTTATTTCTAGAACTGCTACTAATATAGGTACTCCACCTTCTAAAAGGTATGAATTAAATATAGAGTTTTTACGTGATATAGACGATACAATACCTCCAATAACCTCTATATCTAATGGTGGAAATATTGAAATAATTAATGGTGAACATTATATTGTGTGGATTAATCCATTCAAACCTATATATTTTGATGTTTATTTCTCTAGTTCTTCCAGTTCTCACATTTTCAATGGATGGATACATGTTCAGGCTATAGGTTAGGGTATTTATTATTAAAAAAAGCATCTTTAATTCTATTATGAACAAATCTTTAGTCATAATTAGCTATTAAAGATGCTTTTTAACCTTCTAAGCTACAAGTAACTTAACAGTCATGGCTTCTTATTATTAATTATTATTTTCTACTGTAAATTCATATTCAATAGTCTCAAATCTTTCTTGGAACTGCCATCCATTTATCGTATAAATTTCTTCTTCTAAAGTAACATATATAATATATTTGCCTATACTATTTACATACACTTTTCCATAGTAATCATTACTTAATGTGTAATTATTATTTAATTGGGACTCATTACTTAGTTTAGATATTTTATTATCATAGGCCTTACATAAATACATATCAGTCTTGTACTCATAGCACTCATATACTCCTATCTTATCTTCTTTTATGACTTTATAGTTATAAGGCAACCATCTAGTATCACCTATTATAGGGTCCTCATTGTCCATTCCGGCTCCTATGACTTTAATATCTACTCTTATTTTAGATGGCACTTGGTCAAAGTCATAGCTTACTATAAGTTTTGTTTCATTTACATCTGGGTCTACTTTTATTTCATCATTATAATATTCTACTGTAATAGTTTTTCCTTCTGTATCAAAGAAAATTGTTTTGCTCAAGTTTTCTTCTTCATTTGCCAATAGGTTATTATTAGCATTACTTCCAAAAGTATTTAAATTATCATCCATATCAAATACTTTACTTATAATTAAATTATTATTTTCATCTAATAACTTAGCTAATAATCTTCCATAGATTTTATTTAAGGAATTGTTTCTTATAGTTATATATCCTACTGATTGATTTAGTGCTATTTCATGATCTACTGATATGCTAATATTTTCGTTATATTTCTTTAATAAGCTTCCAAAATTATAATGCATATAATTGTTATTCATGTTTATCTCTGGAAGTGTATAAGTTTTATTATTTGCAGTTTCATATATTTGAACATTTATATATATTCCTACTCCATTTGAAGGTATTTCTACTCCTTCTCCTAGATATTCTTTAATATTAAAATCAAGTATGGTTGTATAGTAACCTCCATCTATTGCTTGTAAATCTTGTAGATTATTTATAGTTAATTCCTGTACAGGAGTTTCATGTTCTTCATAATATGCTTTTAGAATTACACCTCTATTAGCTTTTGCTAATTTACAGTCAGTTTCATTGTATAAAGTAACTCTAACTTTACGTGTTCCATTAGCTTCACTTATATTTTCTACCTTAGAAATACCTACATCAGGATAATCTAAATATAAGGTTGTATTTTCAGTTATAATCTCATCAAATACAGTTTTTGCAGTTATAACTACTGGTGCGTTATTTATTTCCTCTCCTATTTCATATACAATTGGAATTTCAATACTATAATTAGGCTCTAAGTTTAAGTTTTCAAAGTTATATAATTGGTTATCAATTTCTATTTGTATATTATTAATAGTATCTAATCCACTATTTTTTAGCTTAAATAAAACAGTTACTTCCATATTTGCTTTTACTGTAGCATAATCAACATACATAGATTCTACAGTTATTGAATTTCTTAGATTCGAGCTTAGTGTATATAAATTCGATATATAATCACTTACATAAACTGGTATCTCTTCGGATTGTGGATTTTCTTTATACATTACTACTTTGTAAGTTGAAGGGTCGTTTAGGTCAATTTTTTCATACTCTGTTCCTAGCAATACTGTATTTATTATTAAGTTATCAATATTATCCATATAACAATCAAAGTTCTCTATTAGTGTTCTATCCTGCATTACATAAATATTAATAGGTGCTGATAAGGTTATATTATAGTTTGTATCTTCTATAAATTTTATTACCTTAATTATATCTTTATCAACATTATGAATTGCTGATTCATCTATACTTAGATAAGCTTCTGTCCACATTAAGGCTAAGTTTTCTATTTGATTGTCTTTTTTATCAACTTTTACAAATTCATACTTTCCACTTAGTTCTATATTACTTGGTCCTACTTTTTCACTTACTGCTTCTAAATAATTTACATCTATTGTACCTTCCTCATCAATAAAGGCAAGCCTTATATCACTTAAGCCACTTTCCTCATCAACCTTTAAGGTATGATAGGCAATTACAAATTTTTCTTCTCCTGATTTTAAAGTTACTGTTGCAATCTTTGGATTTTCATTTAAATATTCATCGTTTGTCAGTCTTACAGATTTGATAACCTGATTGTTAGTATTAATTATTGAGTAGAATATTTCATACTCACTTTCTTTATTAGCTTTACTTAAGTCCACTACGTAAACAACACAACAAGTTCCATTTTTTAACATTGCTACATCTAGACCTTTTACAGTTCCATTAGAGCCATTATATAAATTATAGCTTTCATTTATTTGTAAATTATTTTTATTTACTCTTATAAAATCAATGTTATCTTTTACACCAAACTCTAAAACATTTCCATCATTATTAGAATAAACATTACGCCAAGCTAAAAGTACAGAATCTCCATTTGTGGCTACAACTGGTGATAAATCTGGTGTAGTGTCTTTAGTTACCCTAATAGTATTCCAAGAGTTGTTTTGCCATATACTTAGCATAACTTCTGTTGAGTTTAGCATAGAAAGCTCTTCATATTGAGATAAAGTAGTACCTGGAGTGAAGGTTTCACTTTCTATTAGTCTTACCCATGTTAGCACTGCAAAATCTTTATTTCCATCTATTTTAGGATTACAATCTCCATAACCATTAAAAGGTGTTTGGTCCTCATTAATTGAAGGTGGTATTACTATTCCTTGTTCATAATTACCTTGATTATTTCTTATAGAATAGCAAAGCCTTGTATCACTAATATTACTGCTTCCTTCATCACTTAAATAAATTAGTATTGACCCATCATTAGATAGCTTAGGTTGTGAATTTGGATATGCATTTTGTTGTAGTATTATTAGGCTGTTGTCATTTAGTATGGAGATATCCTTTGATAGTCCCCAATATCTTTCATATTTATCAAGGTAGTTTCTATGCTCAATTGTAGCTATTGAACTTACTACTCTAAATTCCTCATTACTGTTTTCACTATAAAAATCATTGTAACTAGCTATAGAGCTATTTTTCTTCCAGTAGTCATTTATTTCATCGTATTTAGTATTAAACTTAAACTCTTTGCTAGCAGATACTGAAGCTAGAACAGTTTGATAAGATATAAATAAAAACTTCACTTCAAATTCTATACCAATAGTTCCTTTTATCTCTAAATAAATCCCATTTAGTTCTCTTGATTGATAATCGCTTAAATAATTTCTTGATAAAAATACTGTTTCAAAATTTGCTTCTATTTGACCAAAGATACCTATCCTTAAAGCTATAACAGAAAAATCAAATCCAATTCCTGCAAAAGCTCTAATATAGATATTTGCATTTATTCTAGTTATATAATCGTTAGCCTTTTTTGATGGATAGTTAGTTGCCCATGGATATCCTGGTAGCTGGCTACGTCTAACTGCCACATTAAAGTTAGCACCTATTCCTCCACCAGCTTTAATATATGCAGTAACAGGTACTGGACCTACCATAGTGTTATAAGTCCATTTATACTCCATACTTGCATTAGCACTAAAGCCACCACCTAAGATACAAAAGCCCCACTTGGTTATATCATAGTCAAACTCAACTTCTGCTAAGAAGAATCCTCCTAGTCCCCAGGAGTAGTCAGTGTTGGAAAAGCCCTTCTTACCACTATTTAATATATTATTTAAGGTATCTGCTTGTTCTTTTTCATAAGTTCCATTTCCCATAGATAATAAATCACTTATGCCTGGCATTAATCCTAACCCACGACTATCTAACTCATCTAGTAGTACAATACTTAAATTGTCTGGTATATTTAATCCCACATCTGTATTTCCTGCCCATATAAATATTCTAAATATAGAAGGGTCTTGTGTTGAAGTTATTGCCATTTTGAAATACTGCCCTTGCATTCCTATGGCTGAAATCATTTTTATACCTATATTTATTAATTTATCTCCTATATCTTGTGGCTGACCACTAATGAATGCTGATTCTTTTAATTTATCAAGTTGTGATGTAACTGCCTCCGATTCCTCTACTGGTTGTATTCCACACATATTTATTATTTGTGTTGGATTAGGTATAGATTTTATTACTACATTGCTATTATACAAGTTAAATTCAATAGTTGTTTTTTCTAAATCACCTATCCATATCTTATCTTTTGATAAATCAATTGTACTTTTTACAATTGCTGATTTTGAAAATGGATATTTTACTATACTACTATTTTGAACTATTTGACCTTTACCTTGTTTATCCCTACATTTTAGGCTGTACTTATTATTGGTATCTAGTGGTATACCCCATAGCATTATATTAGTATTTAAGTTAACTTTTGGTTTAACATCACTTGGACCAATTTTAGAAATGTTATCAGTTACTATTACTGATTTTTTGTCCTCCTCTAGGTATGAGATACTTTGATTTAAAATAAAAGGAGTGTTTCTTTTGTTATCTTTTATCCTTACTAGGTTAACTACTCCATTTCCAAATTTAACTATATCATCATTATTTTCATTACCATCTATATAAATAATAGTTGGGTAGTAATTTTCATCTAATGGATAAATTTCTAATATAAATTTAAGCTTATCCATTGGGATTAATTCCTCAAATTGCACTTCTCCTAATTCCCTTGACCAAAATTGTGTTGAATCCATGTTAATTTTTATATGACCACTATTACTTGCTATTATCTCTGCTCCTACTTTGCCTGTATTCCCTTCAATAAGTGCATCTTGGCAGTATCCGTCATTTTTATATACTCCACCATGAACTTTTATTTTTTTGGTATAAGGTGTGCCATCATCATTTTTTAGATATATATCAATAACTGCCACTTTACGCAGGCTAAGCATGTTTATAGGATAGAGCATGTTTTTTGTTATATCTTTTTCTCCAGATAAGGTATTTATCTTTAATATAGTTCCAAGATAAGTCTCATTATTATATTCACTTTTTACGTATACGCTCGAGTTAATTCTATTGGGTTCGTAAAGAGCTAACATTCCTTCATTATTACTAGTTACACTTCTTTTGTTATTTTGGGAATCTGTATAATTAATAGTAGTTTTAGTTTTTGGATAGAATTTGAATAAATAGAATTTATCTTTTAGGGTTGATATATTAATGGTTACTTTATCAGTTATATTAGTTTGAGCATGGGTTGCACTTAAGGTAACTTGCCCATCTTTTAATCCCGCTAGTAAGAATTGTTGACTTGGTGTGAAATATTCATATATAGTTTTTTGTATATCTTGATAGTTATTACCAGTAAGGTAGTTAATAGTTAATTTATCATGGTCGGAAGTTTTCCAGCTTATAAAGTCTTCATACTCCTTGAAGGTAGAGGCTTTTATAGAGGCCTTAGCTTTTAGATTTAATGCTTTTCTTAGGTTTTCTATTTCTGTAGAAGTTAAGGTATTTAGATTCAAAGTGCTAAGATAGTCATAGTTATTCATGTTATAGGTTGGTGTATCTGTATTATTTATTAGTATCTTTAGACTGTTGGCTGAGTAAACATTAAATATTTTTGAATCGAAGCTAGTTTCATTATATTGAACATTTTTTCCTTTTATAGAAATCGTATACACATCTTTTGGTATATTAAGAGGTACGTTTGTAAGTTCTAAATCATAAGTTCCTGTATAAGTTCCTTTACTCTGTTTTATCATGTTTTCTAAAATTTTTATGCTTTCTTGTAAAACCTTCCCATTTTTATCTATTTGGAATAAGACCTCAGCCCCATTTACTTCATCAATATTTTCTATTTTCCAATTTATGTTTACAATGGTATTATTGTTTTGTGAGTCGCTATTATCTATATAAGTTGTTTTATCTCCACAGTCTAAGCTTAATTTTATTGGCTTAGCTCTTACGTAAATATATGCAATAGCATACAAGTCTTTATTATTTTCATAAGGGTCTTTTGATTTTATAAGAACTGTGTATCCAGGTGTAGTACCTTGAGAAGGGCCATGAGTTAAGTAATCTTTTGAGATTGTGTATTCATTTTTATCATATGAGTTTGAACTTCTTTTATAATTAAAGGTTTCTATAGGCTGTATATTTTGTAATTGGTTTATTTTGTAATTTCCATTGTAAAGGTAGCAGTAAAAATCAACATCTTTACTTGTATCTACTTCTGTTAAGTTTTGAATATATCTAATTTTTGCATCAGACTCATCTATTATTTCTATTTTTGAAAATACTGTAGGAATAATGAGACTTGGTTTATCTTCGTAGGCTATTTTTATTGGTTGTGATGATACTGTTATATTTGGGATAGTATTTACATTTCCATTGGTTGCAGTTAGTTTTACTATTATTTCTCCTTCTTCACTTTTATTATCTATAAGAGGTAGTATAAAATTTTTATTGTTAATTATTGTTACGGTAGCTATTTGATTTGTGATAGAAGTATCTTTATTTACTACACTCCATACAAAATCTTTTTCTCTAGCATAGTCTGCTGGAATAGTTGCTGAATATACATATGCTATTTCTACTAGTTCTTCATTGACATTGTATATTAGGTTATCTATTTTTGATGGCCAATTTTGTCCTTGTACTGGTATTTGTAAGGTAATATCTGTAGCTACTACGTATTTTATTGGTGATAAAATAAAACTAGCAGTTTTGTTATATACTAAAATATAATCACCTATTACTTTAGTATTACCTTTTAGGTATATATCTCTAGCGTATATTTTTACAAAGTATTCTTTTGATTCATCAGATATATTTAGATTTATATTACAACTTCCTATTAAGGTGCTATAGTCAGATGAGTAGTGTAATTCTATATTATCAGCTACTATATCATTGCTTTCTTTTTCTATTATTTTTGCATATACAGAGTTAGATATATTAGAATTTTCATATTTTTTGTCATTTATATAGTACGTTTTATAATCTTCATCATTTAACAAGTTTATTCTTATTCCTATTTTTTCTGTTATCGGTAGATTTTCTGTTTTATCGTCTCTTACTATATCTATTGGATTTATATCTAGGATTGCATCACACATTCTTATTGGTACTAAGGTACATTTTGGAGAAGAATTTGGAATTTGAGAAAAATCTATTTCGTCTAAGTTGGCATCATTAAATACTCTACCATCTATAAATTTTTCTATATTTAAAGTTGTATTACTATCACTTTTTACTTCGTATAAAAATAGTAGTGTAGATGCATTAAATTCATCAGAGATAAAGTATGGTTTCAATTCTTCATTATTTACTATTAGAGTACATTGTTTGTCATCAATTCTCTTGTTTGCATTCATTACTTTATCAAATTCTACAAGTATAGGTACTTTTTCTCCTCTGAAGTATACTCTCTCATCCACTTTTACATTTTTGTATCTAGGAAGTCCTGGTATTGTTCCTATCTCTTCTTGATCTCCTTGCTGATAAAAATTACTTAGTTCAACTTGCATATCTATTAATAGTTTCTTTGCTACTTCGCTTATTGGTGTGTTAATATTACCTTCTTGGATTTCTAATTCTATTTTACAAATAAAATTTTTCATATTTGAAAAGTCTAAATCGCTAGAATAATTTTGATTTATAGCTGCACTAACAACACCTTTTGAACCAATTACTAAAAAACTAATTATAGTTTCTGTGGTATTATCATATTTTTCATAATAATACTCGCCTAAGCCAATTAACTTAAATCCACTTTTAACTTCTACCTCAAAAAATGTATCTAGATCTATTCTTCCTTTACCAGAAAATATTCCCTTTTGAATCAGGTATTTGACCAATGTCATGTCAATAGTTCCGTATATATAGAATTTATTGTTTTCAATACTTGTGTTGTATAATTTATAATGACTAATCATTGGCCATTTACTTGGTAGTTCATTATATATATCAAGTTTGATAGCATTTTCAATTTTTTTAACACCATCATCTAGCATTAATTTACAGTTTATAGGATTCCATGCTTGTATATTTAATAAGGCTGCTCCTGAGTAGTTTGCATTGGCTATGTTTATTTTTTTATTATCAAAACTCCACTCATCTTCATTTTTTATTATATTTGAAACAATTTTTATTACTTTTTTATTTGCTCCTTTTTTTATTGTTATTAGTTGTTCAATTTTATCTTTTGGAACATTATTATTATCTATTAATTTTGCCTCATTTTTTGATGGTTTAAATTTAATTAGTTCTGTATTATCCTCATATAATGTACAATTAAAATCAATTAACTCATTATCAAAATAACTTCCAATACCTTTTGTAATTGTCAATGTAAATGATACATCTTCTTCTAGATTAAGTGTTTCATTTACATTGTCTTCATTTACAACAAATATATTAATTATTTTTTCATATGGATTATTTATATCTACTTGAGTAACAAACTTTAGGCATACATTATTGTATATTATCATTTAACAAATTTCACCCACTTTATGAAAAATTTGGTCTATATCGACCTATTATATAATATGCTTCAACTTATTATCGGTGATATTATTGTATTATCTTTATTACTGCACAGTCAAAAGTTCATATGATTAAGAAGCCTGAAAAAATTCTCTTTTTTAGGCTTCTTCCTGCTTTTCTTTAATTATTTTAGTTATGCTTAAATCCCTATTTTTACCCAAACTCAATAAAATAATATAGCGAATATGTACTGCTATAGTAGCTTCTGATAAAATTCCTTTAGATGGAGTCCTTAAATA
>NZ_JBOFOR010000037.1:0-19600 GCF_051659545.1 Romboutsia sp.
TGATCTTTAAGCTAAAAGAAATATATTATATTAATTTTTTAGAAAATAATGTGGAAAAAAATTTAAGAAATAAAAAATATTTATTAAATAAATATATAGAAATAATAAATGAAATAGAATTAAATCAAGAATGCTACGCTATTAAGGATTTAAGTATAGATGGTAATACTTTAAAAGAATTAGGTTATAAAGGAATTGAAATAGGAAATAAGTTGAATTTTTTACTAGAAGAAGTGATGAAAAATCCAACTTTAAATAAAAAAGATATTCTTATAAATATACTAATGAGTTAATTAAAAAGTAAAAAATAAATAAAGTTAGAAAGCTTATAATGAACAACGAAATTTAAAACATTTATTTTGTTATCAAATAATGCTATAATGTAATGTGATTTTAAAAATGATATCGGAGGTTTAAAATATGAGAGTCGAAGGCCCAATTAAGGTAGATCGAAAAACAAAAAGGCTTGCGAATAGACTTACAGGTGGAGATATAGCAGTTATAAATCATATTGATATTGATGAAGTAGCCGCTAACTCTTTGGTAGAAGGTAAGATAAAGCTTGTAATAAATGCAGCGCCTTCTATAAGTGGAAGATATCCAAATAAAGGACCGGGTATACTAACAGAAAAAAATATACTAATAATAGATAATGTAGGAGAAGAGTTATTCCATTCTTTAATAGAAGGACAAACTATAGAAGTTATAGATGGAAGTATATATAGAGATGGCGAACTTTTAGGAAAAGGAGAGGTACTAGATAGAGAGAACGTATCTACTAAACTAAAAAAAGCCTATGAAAATTTAGCTGTAGAACTGGACAGATTTATAGACAATACTATTGAGTATGCGAAGAAAGAAAAAGGATTTATACTAGGAGAAGTTGAAATACCTTGTGTAAACACAAACTATGCAAATAAGCACGTATTAATCGTTGTAAGAGGACAAGACTACAAACAAGATTTAAGTACTATAATATCTTATATTGAAGAAATGAAGCCTATTTTAGTTGGTGTTGATGGAGGAGCTGATGCTCTTTTAGAGTTTGGATACACTCCAGATGTAATTGTGGGAGATATGGATAGTGTAAGTGATGAAGCTTTAAAGAAAGCTAAAGAAATAATTGTTCATGCATATACCGATGGAAGAGCACCTGGACTAAAAAGAGTGCAAGATTTAGGTTTAGATGCTATAGTTTTCCCTGCACCGGGAACTAGTGAAGATATAGCTATGCTTATTGCCTATGAATATAAAGCAGAGCTTATAGTTGCACTAGGAACTCATTCTAATATGATAGACTTTTTAGAAAAAGGTAGAAAAGGTATGGCAAGTACTTTTTTAGTTAGGTTAAAAATAGGAGCTAAACTTATAGATGCTAAAGGAGTTAACTTACTGTATAGAAGTAAATTAAAAATGAAGTATATATGGGCATTAATAGCTACGGCCTTATTCCCAGTGCTGATACTAGCATCTTTCACACCAAGTGTTAAACAATTTATGCACTTAATGCAATTAAAAATAAAGCTATTATTACAGATGTAAATCAAGGAGGATTAATATGCATATAAATATGAAATATTACATAGTAACAATAGGAGCCATATTTTTAGCCCTAGGGATAGGGATGTTAGTAGGTTTCAATTTAAACTATGATCAAGAATTAAGTAAGCAACAAGCCAGTATTATAGATGATTTAGATAATAAATTTGAAGACTTAAAAATAAGAAATGATAATTTAGAAAAAAGTTTATCTACAGTATCAGGCGATTATGATAAAGCAATAAAATATATAAATGAAAACTCAGATAAATTAATAGTGGATGAGCTTTTAGAAAAAAATATAGGTATAATATCTACTAATCAAAATAACGATTATATAAAGGAAATAAATGAAACAATAGCTAAAGCAGGTGGAAATATTGCTTTTGACATTGTATTAAAAAATAATATTTATAATGAAAAGAAAATAGGAGAGGTATCAACTAAATTAGATTTAAATATTAAAAATACTCAAGATATAATGAAGTATATAGTAGAGTCATTAAAATCAGAAGATGCCAAAGAAAAATTAAAATATCTTGAAGAATTAGATATAATAAAAGTTAATTCTATAGGGGATAATTATATAAATTATGACTCTGTAGTATTAGGTAGTGGAAGTCAAGACAAAAATGTGAATTTTGGAAAAATCGACAAGTTATTATTATCAGCATTAAAGCAAGAAAATAAAAAAATAGTAGCAGTTCAAAAAAGTGAACATAATTCTTCTTATATAGACTTATATAGCAAAGATAAAGTTACAACTGTAGATAATATAGACCAGGGTAGCGGAAAATTATCTTTAGTAATGATTTTAAAAGAAGGTAATATATCAGGAAGATATGGAATTTTAGAAGGTGCAGACAGTATCATACCATACAAGAAATAAAAAAGGAGAGGTAAAAATGAATCCTTATATAAGTATAATAATTCCGGCTTATAATGAAGAGAACAAAATAAAAGATACTTTAGAAAATATAAAAAATATAGACGAAATAAATGAAATAGTAGTAGTTGATGATGGTTCTAGCGATAATACTACTGAAGTTGCTAAAACTGTAAATAGTGACAAAATTAAAGTGTTTAGATTAGATAAAAATAAAGGTAAAGGATATGCTTTAAATTATGGATTAAAAATAGCTATGGAAAATGCAGATATTATAGGTTTTTTAGATGGAGATTTAGGAAGTTCGTCTAGTGAAGTAAAAAAACTTATAACTCCAATACTTAATAATGAAGCAGATGTAATAATTGCTAAGTTTCCTGCTGCAAAGAAAAAGGGTGGATTAGGATTTGTAAAAGGATTAGCTAAAGACTCAGTTTTAGAAATGACAGGGGAAAGTTTAGATGCAACCTTATCAGGTCAAAGAATATTCAAAAAAGAAGTACTAGAAAAATTTGATGAAATACCATTTGGCTATGGAGTAGAAGTTGGTATGACTATAGATATATTAAAGTATGGTTATAAAATAAAAGAAGTACTAGTTAATATGACTCATAGCGAAACAGGAAGAGATTTAAAAGGGTTTATTCATAGAGGTAAACAATATTATCACATAAAGAAAGTTTTAAGACAGAAACGAAAAGAATGGAGGTAGTATCTAAGTGGAAAATTATATACTTTATACTATTTTGCTATTAACGGGGTTACTCGGCACTTATGCTGTAATACCCCTATTTAAAAATTTATTAATAGACAGTAACGTACTAAGGCCAAATTACAAAAAAGATATGATACCTGTAAGTATGGGAATAGTTTTTCTTCCTATGATTATAATCAATGGAATTATATTAGCATTTTTTACAGAAGATTACAGAAATTTACTCTACTTATTTATGTATGTTTTTGGTATAACATCTATGTTCTTTGCAGGAGTTTTAGATGACATAATTGGGAATAGAGATGTAAGTGGACTTAAAGGACATTTTAAAAGTTTACTAAAAGGTAGCTTGACTACAGGTGGATTCAAAGCGTTATTTGGAGGATTTGTAGGTGTTATAATTTCTATAGGAGTGTCTAAAGATATTGTAGATATAATTGTAAATACATTAATAATTGCTTTATCTACTAATCTGATGAATTTATTAGATTTAAGACCAGGAAGAGCTATAAAAGGATATTTATTTATAGTCGCAATAATATTCTTAACTTTAACGGGGTATGTAAAGGCATTACCACTTCTTATAGTTCCAAATGTATTAGCATATTTTAATTATGACTTAAAAGCAAAAGCTATGATGGGAGACACTGGATCAAACGTATTAGGAATATCTATTGGTATATTAGTTATAATGGGATACTCATTAAACGTTAGATTAGCATGGTTAGCATTTTTAGTATTTATACACTTGCTTACAGAAAAATACTCGTTGACTAAGATAATAGAGAATAATAAGCTTTTGAATTTTATAGATAAGTTAGGAAGGTAAAACTATGATAAGTAAAAAAATAGGAATAGTTGAGTCTATAGTAGATCAAAGTGAAGGTCTAGATGATATAAGAGTAAATTTGAATGGAGATATACAAAGAGCATATAACTATACAAAATTGACTGGTGAAATAAACGTAGGAGATGAAGTTGTATTAAATACTACTGCTGTTGAATTAAGTTTAGGAACTGGTGGATATCATTTTGTTATAACTAATTTAAATAATATAGAATCTAACTTTACTGAAGGTGGACATATAATGAAATTAAGATATACTCCACTGCAGGTAAAAGTAGATTCAGTAGAAGAGCAAGATAGTATATATCATGAAAAAATTCAAAATTTCTCCAGCTTAGATAATACACCAGTAGTAGTAGGAACTCTTCATAGTATGCTTACACCTTTTGTAGCATCATACAAAAGGAATAATCCGACTAAAAAATTAGTATATATAATGACTGACGGAGCAGCCCTTCCTATATATCTAAGTAAAAATGTAGATACCTTAAAGAAAAAAGGATTAATAGATAAGACTATAACAATAGGAAGTGCTTTTGGTGGAGACTACGACTGTATAAATATATATACGGCTTTAATAACAGCTAAAGAGATTTTAGATGCAGATTGTATATTTGTAAGTATGGGTCCAGGAATAGCTGGAACTGGAACTAAGTATGGATTTACAGGGATAGAACAAGGATCAATACTAGATGCAGTAGAAAAACTTAGAGGACTACCGGTAGCTATACCTAGAATTAGTTTTGCTGACCAAAGAGATAGACACAGAGGAATATCTCACCACAGTATTACAGTATTAAAAGAAATTGTAAATGTAAGAGTTAATATTCCTATAACTAACTATAATGAAGAAGAAACAAAATACATAAAAAAACAAATTGAAGATAATGGATTACAAGAAAAACATAATATTGTTTATATAAAAAATGACAAGACAAAAGAAGATTTAGACTTTTATGAATTAAAAGTTAGAAGTATGGGACGAAATTACGAACAAGATAAGGAATTTTTTGAGGCTGCGAGTACAGCTGCATATTACTTGATGGAGGTTTGTGATGGTAGTAGAAGAAAAAACCATAAGTAGCGATAGGGTATATACAGGAAAAGTAATCAGTTTAAGAGTAGACACTGTTGAAATTGAAAGACAAGGATATCAAAAGAGAGAGATAGTGGAACATGGAGGAGCTGTAGGAATAGTTGCAATAACTGAGGACAAAGAAATTATACTAATAAAACAGTTTAGAAAACCTCTAGAAAAAGTTTTATGGGAGATACCTGCAGGAAAATTAGAGTTAGGAGAAAATCCTAAAGAATGTGCTATAAGAGAACTTAAAGAAGAAACTGGTTATAGTGCAGGAAATTTAAAATTAATACATAAATTTTTTACATCTCCAGGATTTTCTAATGAAAAAATATATATTTTTTTAGCAACAGATCTTATACTAGGGGAATGTAAGTTTGACTGTGATGAAAATATAGAAATATATAAATTAGGATTAGAAGAAATTAATGAAATGATTCAAAAAAATGAAATTGAAGATGCTAAAACTTTAACTGGAATTTTATTAGCTAAAGAATTAATATAAAAGTCATAACCTCCTCTTTTTGTACATACATATGTTGTAAGGTACAGGAGGAGGTTATAAATTTGAGAAAAACATATAGAAAAAATAATTTTAAAGAATTAAATAAACAAATGATAGTCATAGGAACTATATTTATAATAGCTGTTATAATAGGAGCATATCTAAATAAAATATGGCCTAATTATCAAAATAATATAATAAAAAATCTTAATCCAGCGATAGAGTATTACAATAACTCTAGTATGGAAATTAAAAAAACTATAATATCAAATTTGAAATCAGATGTTGTATTTATGGGCAAAATAAGTGTACTAGCTTCTTTAGTTGTAACGTTTCCAATTGCAATTTTAATGTTTATGCTAAAGGGTGTATCCCTTGGATATACTACAAATAGCATTATATTATCACTAAAATTAAAAAGCATAAAAATGATTTTATTAACAATCACAAAAAATATAATAATTATACCAGGAGCCATAATTCTCATATTAATTTCATTTAATTATGTAAAAGAAATGATTTATGAGTTGAATAAAGGTAAAAAAGATAATATACTATTTTTATTAAAGAGATATTTATTGAATGTAATAATTGTACTAGCTGTAACAGTATTGTTACAATTAATAGTAAATACTATAAGTGTAGGTGTTATTAAGTTCCTAGTCAGATAAAGGAGTTTACTATGGAAATTATAAAGGAATACATAGATTATATAAAAGAAAAAAAGAGATTATCGCAGAATACTGTATCATCTTATTTTATAGACGTTAAGAAGTACATAGAATACTTAGAAGAAAAAGAAATAAAATTAGATGAAGTAGTAGAAAATGATATTATAGGATACCTAATAAAATTAGAAAAAAATAATGTATCTGTAGCTACAGTATCAAGGATGATATCTTCAATAAAGTCATTTCATGATTATTTGTTTTTAAATCGTATAAGCAATAATAATCCGGCTAAAAGTATAAAAAAGCCTAAAATAGAAAAAAACGACTTAGATATATTAACTGAAGAAGAAATAGAAGCATTATTAAATTTTCCAGAACTAAATACTCCGAAGAAAATAAGAGATAAAGCTATATTTGAAGTTTTATATGGAACAGGAATTAAAGTTTCAGAGTTAGTAGAAATGGATTTAGATGATGTGGATTTGGATATGGAATATATATTCTGTAATATTTGCAAAAACCAAAGGGTAATACCATTATCAGATATTACCAAAATATATTTAGAAAAGTATATTAAAGAGTCTAGGCATAAACTTGTAAGTGAATGTGAAAATGCATTGTTTGTAAGTTCTCTAGGGCAAAGGTTTACAAGACAGGGCCTTTGGAAGCTTATAAAAAAACACGCTAGTTTAGCTAATATAAACAAAAATATAAATCCTAGTATGCTAAGACATTCATTTGCAATACATTTACTAAACAAAGGTGCAAATGTAGCTGTAGTAAGTAAAATACTAGGAAATGCCAATTTATCTAGTTTACAATCATATTTAAATCATATAAATAAAAATATTAGAAGAGAAATAAAAGAAAAGCATCCAAGAAAATAAATCATAAGGAGGACATAATTTATGAGTAGAGTAGTATGGGTAATTATTGATAGTGTAGGAATAGGTGAACTACCAGATTCAAATAAGTTTGGAGATAAAGGGGTAAACACTTTAGGTAACATAGTTAAAGTTCATAATGATATAAAAATACCAAACATGATAAAACTAGGTATAGGAAACATAGATGGTGTAGATTTTATAGAAAATATAGAAGAATCAATAGGATGTTTTGGAAAATGTGCAGAGGTTTCTCAAGGAAAAGATACAACTACAGGACATTGGGAAATGACAGGTGTGTTAGTAGAAACTCCATTTAAAACATTTGAAAATGGGTTCCCTAAAGAAATAATAGATGAATTTGAAAAAAGAACAGGTAGAAAAGTTGTAGGAAACAAGCCTGCTTCAGGTACAGATATATTAGATGAATATGGAGAACATCAAATGGAAACTGGAGATGTTATAGTTTATACATCTGCAGATAGTGTGTTCCAAATAGCTGCTCACGAAGAAATAATACCATTAGATGAATTATATAAAATGTGTCAAATAGCTAGAGAAATAATGATGGGAGATAATGCAGTAGCAAGAATAATAGCAAGACCTTATGTAGGAAAAAAAGCAGGGGCATTTGCAAGAACTTCAAACAGAAGAGACTACTCATTAAATCCATTTGAGCCAACGGTATTAGATAATATAAAAAAGAGTGGATTAGATGTTATTGGAGTTGGAAAAATAGAAGATATATTTAATGGTCAAGGTATAACAGAAGCAATACATACTAAAGACAATATGGATGGTGTTAATGAAACAATAAACTACATCAAGAAAGAAAACAAGGGATTGATATTTACTAACTTAGTAGACTTTGATTCTAAATATGGGCATAGAAGAGATAGCAAGGGATACAAGGAAGCATTAGAAGAATTTGATGCAAGAATACCTGAAATAATAGAAACTCTAAATGATGATGATATACTTATAATAAATTCAGACCATGGTAATGATCCAACTTACAAAGGAACAGATCATACGAGAGAGTATATACCAGTACTAGTTTACGGGAAAAATTTAAAGCAAGGTGTAAACCTAGGAATAAGAAGTAGCTTTGCAGACATAGGTGCAACAGTTACTGATATATTAAATGTAACAATGCCTAAAAATGGAACTAGCTTTAAAAATCAAATTACAAAATAATTTAGGAGGATTTGTTAATGGACAATATATTTGAAAAAATACAAGAAAGCGTAGAGTTTATAAATAGTAAAATTAGTAATCAACCTGAGATAGGATTAATATTAGGATCTGGACTTGGTGTCTTAGGAGATGAAATACAAGATGGTGTTAAAATTAAATACGATGAAATCCCTAACTTCCCAGTATCTACAGTTGAAGGACATGCAGGTTGTTTAGTAATTGGACAGCTTGAAGGAAAGCAAGTTGTAGCTATGCAAGGTAGATTTCATTACTATGAAGGATACACTCAACAAGAAATAACTTTCCCTGTGAGGGTTATGAAAGCTTTAGGTGCAGAAACTATTATAGTAACTAATGCAGCAGGAGGAGCTAATAAAAGCTTTAAGCCTGGAGACTTAATGGTAATAAAGGATCACATAAACTTAAGTGGAAATAATCCTTTAATGGGAAGAAATGAAGATAAATTAGGTGTAAGATTCCCAGATATGTCAACAGCATATACTCCAGCCTATGTAAATTTAGTTAAAGAATGTGCAAAAGAGCTAAAAATGAGCATACAAGAAGGTGTTTATGCATTCTTTAGTGGACCAACATATGAAACACCAGCAGAGGTAAGAATGGCACAAATTTTAGGTGCTGATGCTGTAGGAATGTCTACAGCACCAGAAGTAATAGTTGCTTCTCATTCAAAAATGGATGTTATAGGAATATCTTGTATAACAAATATGGCAGCAGGTATACTTGATCAACCATTAGATCATAATGAAGTTATAGAAACTACTCAAAAAGTTAAATCTGAATTTTTAAGCTTAGTAAAAACTGTAGTGAATAAAATATAGTATAAGTAGAATATAAGCTTAATATTAATTTTCAAATTAATATTAAGCTTTTAAGTATTTAACTAAAAATTTAAGGAGAGTTATGATGAGAATTTATGACATAATCAAAAAGAAAAGAGACCATCAAGAACTAACTAAAGCAGAAATAGATTTCTTTGTTGAGAAATATTCAAAAGAAGAAATTCCAGATTATCAAGCATCAGCTTTATTAATGGCAATATATTTAAATAAAATGAATAAACAAGAAACAGTATATCTTACGGAAGCAATGATGAATTCGGGAGACGTAATAGATTTATCAGGAATAGAAGGTATAAAAGTTGATAAGCATAGTACAGGAGGAGTAGGAGATAAAACTACAATAGCTTTAGCACCATTAGTTGCGGCATGTGGGGCTCCTGTTGCCAAAATGTCAGGAAGAGGATTAGGACACACAGGTGGTACTTTAGATAAGTTAGAAGCTATACCTGGATTCTCTATAGAGATGGAATCTAAAAAGTTTATAGACTCTGTAAATGAACATAAAATAGCTGTATGTGGTCAAACTGCTTCAATTGCAGTAGCAGACAAAAAAATGTACGCATTAAGAGATGTTACAGCAACAGTTGATAATATATCTCTTATAGCAGCTAGTATAATGTGTAAAAAATTAGCTTCAGGAGCAAATTCTATATTACTTGATGTTAAAACAGGTGATGGAGCATTTATGAAAACATTAGATGACTCTTTTGAATTAGCAAAAGCTATGGTAGATATAGGTTGTGGAATGAATAGAGAAACTATTGGTATAGTTACAGATATGGATGAACCACTAGGATTTGCAATAGGAAATTCTTTAGAAGTAATAGAAGCAATAGAAACACTAAAAGGAAATGGTCCCAAAGACTTTGTTATGTTATGTGAAACATTAGGAGCTTATATGTTAGTATTAGCTAAAGCTGTAGATAATTATGATGAAGGAATTGAAAAAATTAGGCAAGCTATAACATCAGGAGAAGCTCTTGAAAAGTTAAAAATATTTATAGAAAATCAAGGTGGAGACAAGAGAGTAGTTGATGATTATTCATTGCTTCCTACAGCTACAAAAACAGTATCTATAAAAGCGCCTAAAACAGGATACATTAGCAAAATAGAAGCTGAAGAAGTAGGAATATCAGCGATGATATTAGGAGCAGGTAGAGAAACTAAGGAAGACGTACTTGATTTATCTGCTGGTATAATATTAGAGAAAAAAGTAGGAGACTACGTAAATAAAGGTGATGTATTAGCGTATATGCACCTAAATAAAGAAGAAAAATTAGAATCAGCAAAAGAAAGATTCATAGCTGCATACACTATATCTGATGAAAAAGTAGAACCTAAAAAGTTAATCTATGGTGTTGTAACAAAGAATGAAATAAAAAAAATCTAGAAATATGATTATAAAAAGCCTAACGTGTAAAAAATAACGATAGGCTTTTTTACATTTCAGGAAAACGAAATCTTATAATTTGTTCGACAAATTTGTTGAAAATTTTCAAGCTTAGACTTATAATATAAAGGATATAAATAGATATAAGGAGTAAATTACCCGATGGATATAAAGAAGAGTAAATGGAAAATAGCAGTTGCCATTTCTATTGCAGTAGTAATTTTAATAGGAGTGTTTATATTTACACAAATAGGACCTTATAACAGTAAAAACAAAAAAGACATAATAGTTGAAATTCCAAAAGGGGCTAGTGTCAATGCTATATCAGATGTGCTATACGAAAATGAATTAATAAAAAATAAACAACTATTTAAAATTGTAGTAAAATTAAGCAATAAAGCACAACAATTTAAAGCTGGAAAATATTTACTTAATCAAACGTATTCAAATCAAGATATAGTAGGACTTTTAGCTTCAGGAAAGATATATCATGATGGAATAAAAGTAACTATACCAGAAGGATCAACATCAAAAGAAATAGTATCTATTCTTACTAAGAATAAATTAGGAAAAAAAGAAGTTTATGAGGGTTTAATAAAAAATCCTAAAGAATTATACGAGAAATTTGAGTTTCTAAAAGAAGAAAAAATCACTTCATTAGAAGGATTTTTATATCCAGAAACTTATTATTTCGATGAAGATTCTACAGAAAATGAAGTAATATCAAAAATGTTATCGACGTTTAATGGTATGTACACTGAAAAATTAGTACAAAGACAAAAGGAATTAAAAATGACTTTAAGTGATGTTGTAAACTTAGCATCGATAGTAGAAAAAGAAGCAGTTTTAGATGAAGATAGACCTATAATAGCAAGTGTATTTTATAACAGAATAAAAATAGGAATGCCTCTTCAGTCAGATGCAACGATACAATACACATTTGAAGAAAGAAAAAAGATAGTAACATATAAGGATTTAGAAATTGATTCTCCATATAATAGTTATAAGAATAAAGGTTTACCACCAACACCTATAGCTAGTCCGGGTATTAAGTCTATAGAAGGTGTTTTATATCCTGCAGATACAGATTATATATACTTTGTAGCAAAGTTAGATGGTGGAAATAATTATAGCGTAACTTATGAAGAACATTTAAAAAATGTTAAAGAATATAAGGAACAAAGAGATAAACTAAACCAAAATAAAACTAAGCAATAGAAATGCTTAAATTGCTTGAGGATACAATGAAGATGGATTATGTCTTATAAACTAAGCATAATCCTCTATTAATTTTATTATCACTTAAGGAGTGAATTAAATGAGTAATATAGTAAATAACTTAGTGGAAGAATATATAAGGACTACTTTAAAAGATAAAGAAGGTTTATTAAAAAAATTAGAAGAGTACGCTAATGATTATAATGTACCTATTGTACATAAAGAAGTATCTGAATTATTAAAAGTAATATTAAAAGTACAAAAACCAAAGAGAATCCTAGAAGTTGGATGTGCAATCGGATATTCTTCTATATTATTCGCATCTACACTAGGAGAAGATGTTGAAATAATAACAGTAGAAAGAAATGAAAACATGATAGAAAAAGCTAAAGAAAATATAAAATTAGCTGGATTTGAAAAAAATATAACTATATTAGAAGGAGATGCTGAAGAACTTCTTAAAACTGTAGATGGGAAGTTTGATATGATATTTTTAGATGCAGCTAAAGGTCAGTATCAATTATTTTATGATATGGTTATAGATAAGTTAAAAATCGATGGACTTTTAATATCGGATAATATTTTATATAAAGGTATGGTTGCTCATGACGAATTTGTTATAAGAAGAAAAAAGACAATAGTAAAAAGAATGAGAAACTATTTAGATTATATATGTAATTGTGATTACTTAGATACTTCACTTATACCAATAGGTGATGGAGTAGCTCTTAGCTACAAGATAGATGAGAGAGGTGATGAGTAATGCATAGTGTAGAACTTCTAGCCCCAGCAAAAAATATAGAAGAATTAAAACTATTTATGAATAAGGGTGCGGATGCAGTGTATATAGACTACATGAATAATACAATATCTTGGGATGAACTTGTAAATTCTGTAGAGTTCGCACATAGTATAGGCAAAAAAGTATATATAGCAATAAATGTAGTGCCTCATAATAGCCACTTTAAAGAAATTGAAGATTATCTGAAAAAATTAGAAATAATAAAAATAGATGCTATTATAATAACTGATCCAGGTATGCTTTCAATTGCTAAAAATATAATACCAAATATGGAAATTCACTTAAGTGATCAAGCTAACATAACTAACTATGTTTCAGCTAAGTTTTGGCATGAAGAGGGAATAAAAAGAGTCTTATTATCTAAAGAATTGTCTTGTGATGAAATAGGCGGAGTTAGAGTTAATACACCAATAGATATGGACATAGAAATATTTGTACATGGAGCTATGGGAATATCTCATTCGGGTAGACCGTTGCTTAGTAACTTTATATCAGACAAAAGTAATAATAATAGCCTATTAGAAAAATTAAATAACAAAAGATATAATTTAGTTGAGGAAAAAAGACAAGGTGAATACTTCCCTGTTTATGAAGATGAGAGAGGAACTTTCTTTTTCAACTCAGAAGAACTTTGTATGCTAGAACATATACCTACGTTAATTAAAAGTGGTGTAACTAGTTTTAAAATAGAAGGAAGAATGAAAGATTCAGATTATATAGGAGAAGTTGTCAAAGCCTATAGAATAGCTATAGATGAATTTTATAAAAATCCAAATGAATGGAAATTTAATCCGCAGTGGATGGAATCACTAAAAGAATTAAATAGCAGAGAATACACACCAGGTTTTTATTTAGAAAATCCAAATCAGGATTGTAGTGAAAAATAAAAATACACAATAGAAAACTAGTAAGGAGCAAAAAACATATGAAAAATAAAAAGAGACCACTTATAGTAGGAATAACTGGAGGAACTGGTTCAGGAAAAAGTACAGTTTGTAAATCTATAATAGAAAATATACCAGAAGAAAATATAGCTATATTAGAGCAAGATGCATACTATAAAGATCAAACACACTTAAGCTTTGACCAAAGATTAAAAACTAATTACGATCACCCACTTGCATTTGACAATAAGCTTCTTATAAAACATATAGAAGATTTATGTGAAGGAGGCTCTGTAGAAAAGCCTATTTATGATTATGAACTTCATACAAGAAAAGAAAATGAAACAGTTAGCATAAATCCTAAAGACATAATAATAGTTGAAGGTATAATGATACTAGAAGATGAAGAGTTAAGAGATAAACTGGATATAAAAATATACGTAGATACAGAAGATGATATAAGAATACTTAGAAGAATACAAAGAGATATAAAAGAAAGAGGAAGAACTATTGATTCTGTTATAGATCAATATTTAACAACAGTAAAACCTGCACATGATCAATTTATAGAGCCATATAAAAAGTATGCAGATATAATCATACCAGAAGGTGGACAAAATGAAGTAGCTATAGATATAGTTATAACTAAAGTAAGAGCACAATTAGATTTATAATTATAGTATTAACCCCTTAGTTATTGTCAACAATGACAATAACTAAGGGGTGATTTTTATGTCTAGAAAAAAAGGCACATTAGCAAATGCAATAGGAAGAAGAGCTTATGTTGCACTTGGTATAGGGATAACAATATACGGTCTTTTAATATATAGGCTTTCATACATACAAATTATTCAAGGAAAGATGTATACGGAGAAGTCTCAAAACCAAAGTTTAGAAAAAGTAGATTTAAACAGTGGAAGAGGAATTATATACGACAGAAATGGAAAAAACTTAACTGATATTGATAAAAAAACAATATTAATAGTTCAAAAAGAAAAGCTTATAAAAGACTATAAAATAAGAGGGTTAGTACAAAAAGCAGCAAAAATTAATGATGTAGAGTTATATAAAAATTTAGAAGAGCAAATTTCATCTTCAGTAGTTGAAATAGAAGTTTCTAATATTGATTCGAATTTGAGAAAAGAGCTAAAAGAAAATGATATTTTAGTAGATACAAAAACTTTAAGATACTCTTCTAATGGATTATTAGCAAATACCATTGGATATATTTATAGTACTGATAAAGTAGGTGCTTCAGGTATAGAGAAGAGTTTAGATTATTTACTTAAAGACTCAAATGAAAAATATGTTTCGGCATTTAAGGCTGGTCAATCAGGTAACCAAGGAAATAAAAACTTAGGAATATTAAAAGGTAGCATCAAAACTGTAAAGCAAAGTAAAAATGACAAAAATATTAGACTAACCATAGATAAGGATATTCAACAACAAGTGGAAGATACGGTGAATAAAGAAGAAAATCCAAGTTCAGTTGTAATATCCGATGTAGATACAGGAGAAATATTAGCAATAAGTTCTAGGCCTACCTTTAATCCAAATAATATAGCGCAGTACAACAATAGTACAAAGGGAGAACTTTATAATAGGGCTATTCAAGCAATTTACCCGCCTGGTTCTGTTTTTAAAATAGTTGTATTATATGCAGCTTTGGAATCAGGTGTAATAGATCAAAACTATACTTATAACTGTACAGGTAGTGTAAAGATAGGAAAAGATAATGAAATCTTAAGATGCCATAAATTAGATGGACATGGAATAGAAACTTTACAACAAGCTTTTTCAAATTCTTGTAATCCTGCTTTTTATGATATAGCTAAGAAATTAGGTAAGGAAAAAGTAATAGCAGCAGCTAAAAAATTACATTTAGAAGAGAAGGTTAATATTGGAATATATGAAGAAAAAAATAAAACAATACCAGAAGATATAGCGTTGAGGAACTTAGCAATTGGGCAAGGAAGTATGGGATTTACTCCATTACAAATAAATCAATTAACACAAATTATTGCAAATAACGGAACATACAAGCCTTTGTATTTATTTGATAGTGTAGTAGACACTAATAAAAATATAGTGAAAGTTTTTAAGCAATCAAAAAAAGAAGAAATTATATCACCTTATACTTCTACCATAGTTAAAGAAATGATGAAAGACGTATCTGAAGAAGGTACAGCTAAAGAGCTAAGTGATTTAACTGGGGGTAGTGGCGTAAAAACAGGAACAGCACAGACAACTGTAAATGGTAATCAAGTAACTCATGGTTGGATAACAGGATTTTATCCTAAAAATCAACCTAAATATGCTATAACAGTAATATTAGAAGGAACAGAAAAGAGTAGCAAATCAGCAGTACCTATATTTAAAGAAATATGCGAAAAAATAAATAAAAAATAAATATTAAAAATAAGTAATTTAATTAGGCCACTTTCATATAATTTAAAATGACATGTTAAAATAAGGGGGTGGCCTATTGACGATTCTAAAATCATTTGAAAAACCATTAACCCCTGAAGAAGAAGTTAGTTATTTAACTAAGTTCAAAGAAGATAGAGATGAAAATGCAAAAGAAGTACTCATTGAAAGGAACATGAGATTGGTAGCTCATATAGCTAAAAAGTATAATAATTCTAGTGAAGAGCAAGATGACCTTATATCTATAGGAACTATTGGATTGATTAAGGCGATAGAAACATATAATGCAGATAAGGGAACAAGACTAGCGACTTATGCCTCTAAATGTATTGAAAATGAAATATTAATGAACATAAGAACTAATAAGAAAAATAAGGTTCAAGTGTCGCTTCAAGATCCGATAGGAATGGATAAAGAAGGTAACGAAATCAGTTTGATAGACGTATTAGGAACAGATATTGATTATATACTAGATCAAGTTGAACTAAAGGTTCAAATTGGAAAGCTTTATGAGCACCTAGATAAGATATTGACAAAAAGAGAAAAAGAAATAGTATTACTGAGATATGGTCTTACTACTTGTGGATATAAGACACAAAGAGAAATTGCTCAACAACTCGACATTTCAAGATCTTATGTATCTAGAATTGAAAAAAGAGCTCTTAAAAAATTAAGAAAAGAGTTAAAATCAGAAAAAAGCCTTACTTAAGTAAGGCTTTTTTTGCGTATTAATTTAATATTAAATTAGTTGAAGTCTAATCAAAAACTGACAAAAAAATTAAGAAGAGTATGCTAATATAACCTATATAGTAAAAAAATATATTAATTTAAATATAAATAAAAAAGGATGGTGATTAATGTGACTGATTTATATAAATATGGAGAAATTTTAGGATTAATTAATATTAGCGTAATTATATCAATTACTATTATTTCAATAATATTATATAAAGTCTCTAAAGAAATATCACTTTTAATTACGTTCTGCATATATTCCAGTGAATTGATTTTATACTATTTTTTAGGGATTTATAATTATAAAGATATTGCTAGTATAAGAATTCTAAATGCTTTATGTATTTTTTACTTAATAAAACTAATTGTATTAAGTATATTTCAAAGTAAATTAGAATCAAAAAGAGAGTTTATTGTATTCGTATTTTTAATAAATATAGTCAATTTATTTATTAAAAATATTAGTTGTGAAATTTCGCTACTCATATTGATATTAACAGATATAGTTATACTAAAACAATTTATACTAGATAGAATTAAGAAGTATACGGTACAGCTAAGAGAAAATAAGAAAGAACTTCAACTAAATAAAGAGTACATAGAACAATGGGATACTAAGATATCTCAAGAATATGATTTACAAAGCAAGTACAAAGATGAAATTACAAATTTAAACTATAAAATTAACAAGTCAATAGAAGAAGCAGACATGCCTATATTTATTTTAGATATGAACAAAGAGTATATTTATAGCAACCAATCGTTTGAAACTCTCATAAACCAAGATAAAGTAAAAATAGACAATTTCAATATGTTATCTTATATACAAAAAAAATTTTTAGACAGTGAAGAAATTATAAATGTAATAAAAGATATCACTAATAAAAAACATGCAAATATAACAGTTAAGAGTAAGGACAATAAGATATATAGATTTATATGTACTGCAGATATAATTGAAGAGCAAAGCATAATAATATGTATCTTAAATGATATTACTAAAAGTACTGTAATTCAAAATAAACTAAAAGAAAGTGAAGAAATATATAAAAAGTTAATGGATATACTTAACGAAGGTATAATAATTCATGATGAATCTGATGTGAGTTATATAAACTCTAAAGCATTAGATCTCTTTAATCTTAAGGAATTAAATAGGAATATTAAAGTAGAAGACATAAAAAAAAGCATAAGCAAAAAATATAGACATATTTTTTTAGCAAATTTAGATGCTGTTAAATTAGGCAATAAAGATAAAATAACTAATAAGTTAGAAACAAAAGAAGGAAAAACTATTGAATTTATAAGTACTACATTAAATATTAATGAAAGTAAGATGTTTATTAGTATTGTTGTAGATATAACTAAGTTAGAAAATGCGATTTCGGATATAGAACAGAGTGAAAAAACTTATAAGTTACTTCTTCATACGCTACCAGAAGGTATAATGATAATTGAATCTAAAAGTAAAAAACACAACTATTTAAATGAATCTATGATAGGTATTCTTAAAAATATTGGAGTTGAAAACTTAAATGATTCAATAAAAAAATACATAGATGAATGCCAATATGGTAAATTTAAAAAGTTTACTATAAACTCTAGGAAAAAAGTTGATATAGCTATAGCTATTATAGAACGTAAGGAAGAAGGCAATTTGGTAGTTATAGTTAGAGAACTAGACTGTGAACATAAAATGCAAAAGATCAAAGAAGAATTAAAAAATATAAGTCAAAAAAGTAAATTTAAAACTGAATTTTTATATAATATTGTAAATGATATAAAAGAACCTATTAATGCTATATATACAATAAATAATATTGTTTATAAGAATAAAGAAAAGTATAAATCTGGTTATATTGAAAACTATACAAGACTACTAAAACAAAATTGTTATAGATTAATAAGATTATCTAATAATATTGAAGAAGTTAACAAAATAGAAAATGGAAAGCATAATTTAGATTTAAGAAAATGCGATATAGTAAAATTAGTAAAACAAATAGTTAATATCTCTCAGTCCTATGCTGAAGAAAAAGGAATTGGTATGAGATTTTCATCTAATATAAACAAAAAGATAGTAATAGTGGATGTAGAGAAGATAGAAAAAATAATTTTAAACATTTTATCTAATGCTATTAAATTTACAGATTCAAAAGGAAAAATAGATATAAATATAAACATAGAAAACGAAGAAGTCTATATCTGCGTTAAAGATACTGGAATAGGCATACCAGAAGATAAAATAGACACTATATTTGAAAGTTTTGAACAAGTAGACAGAACTTTATCAAGAGGTGCTGAAGGAACAGGTATTGGTCTTTATTTAGTAAAAAAACTTTCAGAAATACATAATATAAAACTAGATGTAGAAAGCAAACTAGGTGAAGGTAGCGAATTTAAAATTATAATAAATAATGATAATAAATATGTATATGCACAAATAGACGATAAAATATATTCTAGCTTAAGTGATAATGAAAAAATAGAAATAGAGTTTTCAGATATTTATTTTGATATGAGTTCATAAACTTGTAGATTAATTTATGTAACAGAGGAGATATGAGATGTATAATTATATAAATGTAGGTAGTATATCAATTTTTTTGATGTGTTTATATACTATATATGGAAAACATAGGGGTGAAAAAAGTAAATTTAACTATACTATACTATACTTAATTGGATTAATAGTAGGTTATAAAATTGTTTTTGTAGCTCCCCCTAGTTATCTAAATGTTGTAAATCTAAATAGTATATATGAAATATTAATAGTATTGCTGATTATAAAATTAAATTGTAGAAATACAAAAGAATATAACTTAAAAAGATTAAATAGTATAAGTTATGTTGTATGTTTTTTATATATAATCTTGTTGGTTTTTAATATACCGAGTGTATATAATAAATTAATATCCTTATATATGTTGATGACTATTATATATCTTTTTTCAATTTC
>NZ_JBOFOR010000038.1:0-1435 GCF_051659545.1 Romboutsia sp.
AGTAGTTTATATATTATTTATCTATATACTATATGTAGTATATATATAATATAAAATATTTACAATAATTGAATATTACTGACTACAACCATTACAGTAGAATATATTTACTATCTACAATAATATATCAATTATCAACTAAATAATAATATATTAGTCAGTATATCAATTTTATCTATATCATACTATATATTCACTTATCTACTACAAATATATTATATATAAATATATCACCAATTATCAAATATATAGTTATATCTGTATAAACACAGTATTTATACTATACATCTACATATTTAACTTCAATATAAGAACAATCATAAATTCTATGTATTCCTAAATATTAACATAAATACTCTACTTCCAACCCAAACAGGGTCGATTTATGAAAAACTATTCATTTCATAAACACTTCTAGAAATGGTTCTATTATCATGTAGTTCTTATACAATATTTTATATTTGAATTTGGTGGGAATATGTGTAGTAGTATAATGTATGAGTATGAAGTTGGAATGGTAGTAGTATTATAAGTATGTAGTAGTATGGAATGATATAATATATTCCAGATATAAGTAGTTTATAGACATAAATATTATAAGTAGGTGGTATATATGTATTAGTACTCAATATGTGTAATAGGTTGTAATAAGATAGTTAGTAGGATAATATAAGTTGTATCGTTGCTAGTATATATTATAAAATATTTATACATTATATAGTAGAATAAGTAGTTTATATATGATTTATCTATATACTATATGTAGTATAAACATAATATATAATATTTACATTAATAATATATTACTGACTACAACCATTACAGTATAATATATTTATTATCTACAATAATATATCAATAATCAACTAACTAATAATATATTAGTCAGTATGTCAATAATATCAATATCATACTAGATATTCACTTATTTACAACAAATATATTATATACAAATATAATATCAAATACCAAATATATAGTTATATCTATATAAATACAGTATTTATACTATACATATACATATTTAACTTCTATATAACAATAATCATAAACTCTATATATTCCTAAATATCAACATAAATACTCTACTTCCAACACAAATGGTGTCGATTTATGTAAAACTATTCATTTCGTAAACACTTCTCTAAATGGTTCTATTATCATGTGCTTCTTATACAATATGCTATATCTGAATTCAGTCTGAATATGTGTAGTAGTTATAATGTATGAGTATGGAGTTGGAATGGTAGTAGTATTATAAATATGTAGTAGTATGGAATAATATAATATATTACAGATATAAGTAGTTTATATACATAAATATTATAAGTAGGTGGTAGATATGTATTAGTACTTAATATGAGTAATAGGTGGTAATAAGATAGTTGGTAAGATAATTTTAGTTGTATAGTAGCTAGTATTTATTATAAAATAT
>NZ_JBOFOR010000039.1:0-3970 GCF_051659545.1 Romboutsia sp.
CTAACATTCAATTAAAAATAAATGGAGAATGTATTAAATATGATAACATTATTATAAGTAAAGAAGGAATTTTTGTATTAGATATTAAAAATATAGGTTCAAAGGGTACATACACTATAAATATAAAAGAAGATGGAAATTGGATAAAGGATTATTTTAAGGGTAAGGAAAAATCAATAGATTCAACTTTAACTATTCATGATAAGAAAAATATTATTCTACTTGAAAAAATTATAAATAATAAATTAAATAGAAGTATATATGAAAATTATCTAAAAATAGAGGGGATAATTGTAGTTGGTAATAGCGAAGTAATAAAAAATTATTCTAATCAACCAATAGTTAGAGCGTCTGAGATTTACAAATATATAAAAAAGTTTAAAAGAAAATTGGATGTAGATGAAATAGAAATTATACAGACTATTATATTAGATGAAGGAACAAAAACAAAAGAGTGTCTACTAATGGATTATAAAAAAGAAATACAAGAAAATATAAAAATATTTGATGAAATAGAGGACGATGTATTTAATAATGAGAAGAATAATTTATTAAAAATAGTAACAAATATAATAGAAATTAGAGAATTAATAAATAAAAATAATAAAAAAATTGCGACTAAATTAGATAAAATAGAATATAAAAATAACTATAACTATAAATATGCTCCAAAAAGTGAAGATTCCTCAATTGACTTAAATAATAATTATGAAATTAATAATAGAGGTGGCGAATGGCTTGCTGCACAGCTTATTTTTGAGTCTGTTTATGATAATATGAATGAAAAAATTAGTCATGATGAATGTAATAATGATGAATATTATGATGATTTTGATGGAGAGGATTAATTATAAATAGGTAATATAAATTCGTAATTAATACATAATCTTGTTAAAAAGAGGCGAACAAAAATTGTTATCTAAAGCATATAGAAATGCTACTATTAGTATGAATAATGATTTAAATTAGGCATAAAAGTAAAACTAATGATTGATTAGAAATATGTCAAATATTTTTGATAAATACAAATTTTATTCGGGGGGATATAGAATGAAGAAAAAAATAATTTCTCTATTATTATGTGCGGCTCTATTTTTATCAAATAATCTAAGTATTTATGCACTTAATAATAATAGAGAAGAAATTAAGCTACAAGAAGTAAGTAAAAATCTAAACTCTAATTCAAGTAAGCCAAGTAGAGCACAAAATTTAGACATACGAAATCCAAATGATTACGAACTGGTAAATACTGGTGGATATGCAGGGGCCTTATATGATTCTTATAATACAATTCATAGTCTATATTATAATAATATAAACAATAATTATTATAATGGATATATGTCTATAGTTACAGATATTTATTGTGATGAGCCTTATTATAAAGATAAATATATGGATTTTATGCTTTTTTCAGAATTAGAAGATGGAAGTATGCAATATTTAGGAAAGGTATCTGATTATTTTTATGGTGATACAAATGTGAGATACACAATTAGTTTACCAGAAACAGTTTATCAAGATAAAGAATATGTATATATGGTTGTAGGCATTTATGATGATGATAGTACTGATTATAGTGATTATATATATTATAAAATGAAAAATCCATATTATACTAACACAGAGGAACCTAATGAAGAACAAAATGATTTTGCTGTCATATCTAATGAATCAATAGATGTTAATAATAGTAAATATACAGGGACTTTTGATATAGATAACAATAAATATACAATAAATAAGAATTTAAAACAAAAAAGTTATAAGATGGATATAAATATACCTTTTGATACTGAAAAAAATAAAGATAAAATACTAAACAAAAATAATATACCAAGTAAAAATTTAAACTTATCTTATAAAGTAGGAGATGACAAATCTTTCTATGTTTATAATTTTACTGATGATGAAAATGAATCGATTAATGCAACTCTTTTATACTCTGGTACAAAAGCAAATGTATGGGTTAACGATAATCAAATAAGTTCAAGTGGTGCTATTAAGCTAGGTCAAGAGTTTGATAATAATCTATACAATAAAGTTGCAAATAATTTTGGAAAAGAGTCAGATGTAGATGGTGATGGTAAGGTAAATATTCTTTGTTACGATATTCAAGATGGATTTAATGGTAGTGGTGGATATATTGCTGGATATTTTTATGGAGGAGATTTATATAATATACAATATTCTAATAAAAGTGAAATATTTTATATAGATACTTATCCAGCAATGAGTAGCAATAATACTTATGATGTAGATGTGACTCAATGTTACTCAACTTTAGCTCATGAGTTCCAACATATGATTAATTTTAATCAAACAATATTCTTAGAAAATACAGTAAGTGATATGGATGTTTGGTTGAATGAAGGTATGTCCATGGCAGCAGAGCAAATTTATACACAAAATTCCTTAACAGAGAGAATTGATTATTATAATTATGCAAAATCTATTAAAAATGGACACTCAGTATTATATTGGGATTATTACGGAGATACTCTTTCTAATTATTCATTATCATATTTATTTTTACAGTATTTCAGAATACAAGTAGGTCAAGGAGATAAAATTTTTAGCGAACTACAGTCACTAAAAAATAATAATTATAAAGATATAGAATGTTTAATACAAAAATATATAGATCCAAATATGACTTTTGGTCAGTTTATGACAAACTTTAGAGTAGCTTTATTAAAAAATGAAGCAACGGGTAAATATGGATTTAAAGGAGAAACTGGTTTTAATAAAATAGAAGATTGTATATATAGTGGCCAGGGTATTAGCATGAAAGGCGGAGGAGCTATTACCAAAGCGATAGATGCTTCTACTTTCCAAATACCATCAGACAAAGACAGTGATGTTACTTATACAATAATAACTGAAGAAAGTAACGTAAGTAATGAAAAACCAGTAATAAGTGGAGCAACAGATAAAACAATAAAAGTAGGAGATAGCTTTGATGCAAAATACGGAGTAAGCTCAACAGACAAGGAAGATGGTAACCTAACATCAAAAATAAGTATAAGTGGAAGTGTAAATAATCAAGTTGCAGGAGTGTATGCATTAACATATAGTGTAAGTGATAGTGATGGAAATAAAACAACAGCAACAAGAAAGATAACAGTACTAAATGTATTTAGTAATTTTACAGTTAATACTTTAAATCAAAATTCAACTATAGTAAGTGGCAAAGGTTTGTCTGGTGCAACTATTAAAGTATATGCAGGTAGCAAGCAAATAGGAAAAACTGTAACAGTAAACTCAAAGGGAGAGTATAAGGTAAGTATACCGAAACAAGCAGGTGGCAAAACTGTAGTAGTAAAAATGAGTAAGTCAGGGTACGCAACAATAGAAAAAAGCACAGTAGTGCTAAAAGTATTTAAAGTTTTTACAGTAAACAGTATTAAAACAACGTCCACAATAGTAAGTGTTAAGGGCTTGTATGGAGCAAGTGTAAAGATATTTGTGGATGGAAAACAAATAGGAAAAACTGGAACAGTAAACTCAAAGGGAGAGTATAAAATAAGTATACCAAAACAAAAAAAGGGTAAAAAAGTAGTAGTGAAAATGAGTAAGTCACAATATGTCACTGCTGAAAAGATAGTTACTGTAAAATAATATACAAATTTAATAAAAACTAGAGTTAGCATTCAGCTTGCTGTAAAACAAAGATATAACCATTTGGGAAAAAATAAAACCTGTATAGCGGACGCATATAAAAGAGTGTCTGTCTATGCAGGTTGTTTTTTAATAAGAATAAATGCATAAATTAAGCAATACAGATAAAATTAAGCATTAAAAAGTTTTACACCAAAACTTGACACTATCTGTAAGCGTCAAAGAATATCCGACTAGAATGCCAATATTTTTTTAGCTAAAATATAAAGTATAAAAACTTGAATATGGAGGCTAACTATGTTAATTGAACAAAGTGAAATAAATTGGGATGAAATTCTAGAAAAATTTG
>NZ_JBOFOR010000040.1:0-15409 GCF_051659545.1 Romboutsia sp.
CTATTATTTTATCTCCCCATACTGAAGAAGTATCTTGTAATGCCATTAAAGCAGATCCTTGGATTATTGGAGTGTCATCGCCAGGGAATTCGTACATATTTAATAAGTCTCTTACTTCCATTTCAACTAACTCTAATAACTCTTCATCATCTACTACATCACATTTGTTTAAGAATACCACTATGTAAGGTACCCCAACCTGTCTAGATAATAATATATGCTCTCTTGTTTGAGGCATTGGACCATCTGTAGCTGAACATACTAATATAGCACCATCCATTTGAGCAGCACCTGTTATCATGTTCTTTACGTAGTCAGCATGTCCTGGACAGTCAACGTGAGCGTAATGTCTGTTTGGAGTTTCATATTCAACGTGAGCAGTAGAGATAGTTATACCTCTTTCTCTTTCTTCTGGAGCTTTATCTATATTAGCGAAGTCTACTGCTTCTCCTAATTGATATCTGTCGAATAATGTTTTTGTTATTGCAGCTGTTAATGTAGTTTTACCGTGGTCAACGTGTCCTATAGTTCCTATATTAACGTGTGGTTTATTTCTTTCAAATTTAGCTTTAGCCATTTTGAAATACCTCCCTGTATATTTTTATGTAAGGCGAGGATAACCTCACCTTACTTTAAGTTTAATTTATTTTAATAATTATTATTAATTATTATTTTCCTTCAGCTATTTTCTTAGCAACAGAAGCCGGAACTTGTGCATAATGGTCAAATATCATTGTATAAGTTGCACGACCTTGAGTAGATGATCTTAACTCAGTAGAGTATCCAAACATTTCTGAAAGTGGAACGAATGCATTTATAATTTGTGCACCAGATCTAGCTTCCATACCTTGTATTAAACCTCTCTTAGAGTTTAATCCACCCATAACGTCTCCCATGTAATCTTCAGGAGTAACAACTTCTACTTTGAAGTATGGCTCAAGTAATATCGAATTACCTTTTCTTAGAGCTTCCTTCATCGCCATTGAACCAGCCATTTTGAATGCCATTTCTGATGAATCGACATCATGGTAAGAACCATCATATAATTCAACAGCAACGTCAACAACTGGGAATCCTGCAACTACACCAGATGCCATAGCACCTTGGATACCTGTGTCAGTCGGTCCAACATACTCTTTAGGTACAGATCCACCAACAGTCTTGTTTTCGAATTTGTAACCACCACCTGGTTCTTGAGGGTTAACTCTTATCTTAACATGACCGTATTGTCCTCTACCACCTGATTGCTTAGAGTACTTGTACTCTATATCAACTGGTTGAGTTATAGTTTCTCTGTAAGCAACTTGCGGAGCACCAACATTTGCTTCAACTTTGAATTCTCTTAATAATCTATCAACTATTATCTCTAAGTGTAATTCACCCATACCAGATATTATAGTTTGTCCTGTTTCTTCATCAGTTCTAACTCTGAAAGTTGGATCTTCTTCAACTAACTTTTGAAGAGCTACACCCATCTTTTCTTGAGCAGCTTTTGATTTTGGTTCTATAGCAACAGATATAACTGGCTCAGGGAATTCCATTGTTTCAAGTATTATTGGATGCGCTTGATCACATAATGTATCTCCAGTAGTAGTTTCTTTTAATCCTACTGCTGCAGCTATATCCCCTGCATATACTTCTGTTATTTCTTCTCTAGTATTAGCATGCATTTGTAGTATACGTCCTAATCTTTCTCTCTTGTTTTTAGTAGAGTTAAGAACGTAAGATCCACTTGATATTACTCCAGAGTAAACTCTGAAGAATGCTAACTTCCCAACGAATGGGTCAGTCATTATTTTGAATGCTAAAGCTGAGAATGGTTCTTCATCGCAAGAATGTCTTTCTGCTTCTTCACCATCTTCTAATACACCTTTTATAGCAGCTATATCAGTTGGAGCTGGTAAGTAATCGACAACACCATCTAATAAGAACTGAACACCTTTATTCTTATAAGCTGAACCACAGAATACCGGGTTGATTTCACAAGCTATAGTAGCTTTTCTTAATGCAACCTTTATTTCTTCTGTTGTAAATGATTCACCTTCAAGATACTTCATCATTAACTCTTCATCAGTTTCAGCAACAGCTTCTACAAGCTTTTCTCTCCACTCATTAGCTAATTCTTTCATATCTTCCGGTATTTCAGTTGTTACTATTTCTACTCCTAAATCATCCTTGTATATGTGAGCACACATATTTACAAGGTCAACTTCACCTTCTAACCAATCTTCTTTACCTATTGGTAATTGTACTGGCACAGCGTTAGCAGCTAATCTATCTTTCATCATTTGAACAACGTTGTAGAAGTCCGCACCCATGATATCCATCTTGTTTACGAAAGCCATTCTAGGCACTCCATAGTTATCAGCTTGTCTCCATACATTTTCAGATTGAGGTTCAACTCCACCTTTTGCACAGAATACAGCAACTGCACCATCAAGTACTCTTAGAGATCTTTCAACTTCAACTGTAAAGTCAACGTGACCCGGAGTATCTATTACGTTTATTCTATGTTCTTTCCAAGTAGCAGTAGTAGCAGCAGAAGTAATTGTTATACCTCTCTCCTTCTCTTGCTCCATCCAGTCCATTTGAGAAGCTCCTTCATGAGTTTCTCCTATCTTATGAGTTTGCCCTGTATAGAATAGGATTCTCTCTGTAGTAGTAGTTTTTCCTGCATCTATATGAGCCATGATTCCTATATTTCTAGTTTTTTCTAAAGGAAACTTTCTAGCCATGGTTCTCCTCCTTACGATATCCCTCTAAGGTATCTCTCTATATATCCTACAATTAGAATCTGTAGTGAGCAAATGCTTTATTAGCTTCTGCCATTTTGTGAGTATCTTCTTTCTTCTTAACTGTAGCTCCTGTGTTGTTAGCTGCATCCATTATTTCTTTTGCTAGCTTTTCAACCATTCCTTTTTCTCCACGAGCTCTAGTGTAGTTTACTAACCATCTTAAACCTAAAGTTTGTCTTCTTTCAGGTCTAACTTCTATTGGCACTTGGTAGTTAGCTCCACCGACTCTTCTTGCCTTTACTTCTAAAACAGGCATTATGTTATCCATAGCTTTCTCGAAAACTTCTAAAGCATTTTCACCAGTTTTTTCAGCTATTAAAGCGAAAGCATCATATACTATTGTTTGAGACTTCCCTTTTTTTCCATCTAACATTAAACCGTTTATTAATTTAGTAACTACCTTACTTCCGTACATTGGATCAGCTAGCACTTCTCTCTTTGGAACATTACCTTTTCTTGGCATTTTGCTTCCCTCCTTAATTATTTAATCTTAAATCATAGGTACTCGACATCAATCAAATGCCGTGATGCCATAAATATCTATATATATTTAAAGCACCGCACTATAATCAATTGTTAGTTTTTACTTCTTTGCAGCTTTAGGTCTCTTAGCACCGTACTTAGATCTAGATTGCATTCTCTTATCAACACCTGCTGTATCTAATGTACCTCTTAATATGTGGTATCTAACCCCTGGAAGGTCTTTAACTCTTCCTCCTCTTATAAGAACAACACTATGCTCTTGTAAGTTGTGTCCTTCTCCTGGTATATAAGCAGAAACTTCTATACCATTAGTTAATCTAACTCTCGCAACTTTTCTTAAAGCCGAGTTAGGTTTCTTAGGAGTAACTGTTTTTACTGAAGTACAAACCCCTCTTTTTTGTGGAGCACTTGAATCAGTAGCTTTCTTGTGTAAAGAATTGTAACCCTTTTGTAGTGCTGGAGCAGTAGATTTCTTTTCTATCGCTTGTCTGTTTTTACGAACTAATTGGTTAATTGTTGGCATCATCTGCACCTCCTTTTCCAAATTTTCGATCTTAATGATCGCCAACTACATCAGTATTTGCATATACTGATTGTCTTTTTTTGTAACTTCTGTTACTTTACAATTAAATGTCTATTAACACACATTTCATGTGGTTTTAGCGCTTTGCAGTTTGGTGCCTGCTAGTTCTATTTATTAAAAGTACATCTAAAAGTCACTAAGAACTTTTAATGTTCTTAGCAGACTTTCATTTGCACACTTTTACATTTTATCACCAGAGCTAATTACTGTCAAGATTTCTTTGCATCTCTTTAGCTTTTACTCTTCTATTTTTTCTACAGCTATGTTTCTATATCTCTTCATACCTGTTCCTGCTGGTATTAACTTACCTATTATAACATTTTCTTTAAGACCTATCAAATGGTCTTCTTTCCCTTTTATAGCAGCTTCTGTTAATACTCTTGTTGTTTCTTGGAATGAAGCAGCTGATAAGAATGATTCTGTTGCAAGAGAAGCTTTAGTTATACCAAGTAATGTTCTCTTGGCAACCGCAGGTCTTAAACCTTGAGCTACAGCTTCTTCATTACATTTAGTGAACGTTAGTACATCTTCATATCCACCTGGTAATAAATCTGTATCTCCTGGATCTTCAACCTTAACTTTAGATAGCATTTGTCTTACTATAACTTCCATATGCTTATCGTTAACGTCAACCCCTTGCATTCTATACACTCTTTGAACTTCTTTAACTATATATTCTTGAACCCCACCAATACCTTTTACTCTTACAATATCATGAGGATTTAAAGAACCTTGTGTTAAAGGATCTCCAGCTTCTACCATTTGACCATTTTTAACTCTTAATCTTGAACCGTATGGTATTGCATAGATTTCAGTTTCACCTGTTTCTGGTACTATAGCTATTTCTTTCTTCTTACCAGTTTCATCTAATTCAACTCTACCCGTTATTTCAGTTATTAAAGCTAAACCTTTTGGCTTTCTAGCCTCAAATAGTTCCTCAACCCTTGGAAGACCTTGTGTTATATCTCCTCCGGCAACCCCACCTGTATGGAATGTACGCATCGTAAGCTGTGTACCCGGTTCACCGATAGATTGAGCAGCTATTATACCAATAGCCTCACCTATATTAACTTCTTTACCTGTAGCTAAGTTTCTTCCATAACACTTAGAACAAACTCCATGGTTTGTATTACAATTAAGAACAGTTCTTATTCTAACTTTGTCCATACCTGCATTTATGATTTGTTCTGCATCATCTTCCTGTATCATAGCATCAGCATCAACTAGAACTTCTCCAGTATTAGGATTTACTATAGCCTCTATAGTGTATCTTCCTACTATTCTGTCATATAATTCTTCTATGATTTCATTTCCATCTCTAATTGCAAAGATTTCTGTTGTATCTACCGTTCCACAATCAACATCTCTTACAATAACATCTTGACTGACATCAACAAGTCTTCTTGTTAAATAACCTGAATCGGCAGTACGTAGTGCTGTATCGGCAAGACCTTTTCTAGCACCATGTGAAGATGTGAAGTATTCCATTACTGTTAAACCTTCACGGAAGTTAGATTTAACTGGCACTTCAACTGTTTTACCAGATGCATTAGCCATCAGACCACGCATACCAGCTAACTGTCTTATCTGATTTTTAGAACCTCTGGCTCCAGAGTGAGCCATTATATATATGTTGTTTAATCTATCTAGACCTTCCATAAGAGCATCTGTAACTTTTTCAGTAGTTTCTGTCCAAGTTTCTATAACTCTTTCTTCTCTCTCTTCGTTAGAAATTAAACCTCTTCTATATGCTTTTTCATATTTATCAACTTTTTCTTCAGCAGCAGTTATATAACCTTTTTTAGCTTCAGGTATTTTCATATCTGCAACCGCAACTGTTATACCACCTCTTGTAGAGTACTTGAATCCTAATGCTTTTATGTGATCAAGTAATACTGCAGTGTCAGTATTTCCATGCTTTCTAAAGCATTTGTCTATTATTTTACCTAGAGCTTTTTTGTCCACTAAGAAGTCTATTTCTAACCCAAACGGATCTTGCTCTCTGTCAACAAACCCTAAATTTTGAGGTATATTTTCATTGAATATGAATCTACCTACTGTACTTTCAACTAACGAACTTCTTCCATCTTTAAGAACAACTTTCATTTTTACTAATGAGTGAAGTTGAACAGCTTCATTATGGTACGCAAGTAATAATTCATTAAAATCTTTGAATATTATACCAGTTCCTTTTTCTCCACCTTGAGCTTCAATCGTCAAGTAGTAACACCCTAAAACCATATCCTGAGAAGGAGTAGTTATCGGAGTACCATCTTTAGGAGCAAGTATGTTATTTACAGATAACATTAAGAATCTTGCTTCAGCTTGAGCTTCAACTGATAAAGGAACGTGAACCGCCATCTGGTCACCATCAAAATCGGCATTGTATGCAGTACACACAAGCGGGTGAAGCTTTATAGCTTTACCTTCGACTAATATTGGTTCAAATGCCTGTATACCTAATCTATGAAGAGTAGGAGCACGGTTTAATAATACCGGATGACTCTTTATAACATCTTCAAGAACATCCCATACTTCTGGTTTAACTTTTTCTACTATAGATTTAGCACTCTTTATATTATGTGCGTATCCTTCTTTAACTAATTTATCCATAACAAATGGCTTGAATAATTCAAGTGCCATTTTCTTAGGAAGACCACATTGATAGAATTTAAGTTCTGGTCCAACAACTATAACTGAACGCCCTGAGTAGTCAACACGCTTACCAAGTAAGTTTTGACGGAAACGTCCTTGCTTCCCTTTTAACATATCTGATAAAGACTTAAGCGGTCTATTACCAGGTCCTGTTACAGGTCTACCTCTTCTACCATTATCTATTAAAGCATCTACAGCTTCTTGAAGCATTCTCTTTTCATTTCTTACGATTATGTCAGGTGCTCCAAGCTCTAATAATCTCTTTAATCTGTTATTTCTGTTTATAACTCTTCTATATAAGTCATTTAAGTCAGAAGTTGCAAATCTTCCCCCATCTAATTGTACCATCGGTCTTAAATCTGGAGGTATTACCGGTATAGCATCTACTATCATCCACTCTGGCTTATTTCCAGACTTTTTGAAAGCTTCTACCACTTCTAATCTTCTTATAGTTCTAACTCTTTTTTGGCCTGTACTTTCTTTAAGATCAACTCTTAGCTCTTTACTTTCTTTTTCCAGGTCTATATTTTGTAATAATTGTTTAACAGCTTCCGCTCCCATACCTACTGTAAATGTATCATATCCATACTTTTCAACAGCAGTTCTGTACTCTTTTTCTGTTAATAATTGCTTTTCATTTAACCCAGTTTCTCCTGAATTAATTACTACATATGAAGCAAAGTATAGTATTTTTTCTAAAGATCTAGGTGACATGTCAAGTAGAAGTCCCATTCTACTTGGTATACCTTTGAAGTACCATATATGAGACATAGGAGCCGCTAGCTCTATATGTCCCATTCTCTCTCTTCTTACCTTTGCTTTAGTAACTTCCACTCCACATCTATCACAAACTACACCTTTATATCTTACTCTTCTGTATTTACCACAGTGACATTCCCAGTCTTTTTGAGGTCCAAATATTCTTTCGCAGAATAGACCATCCTTTTCTGGTTTTAATGTACGGTAATTTATTGTTTCTGGTTTTTTTACTTCTCCTCTAGACCATTGTCTTATCTTCTCCGGAGAAGCTAATGCTATCTTTATCGACTCGAAATTGTTTAATTCAAACAAGGAGTTCTCTCCCTTCTATTTGATATTTACACTAATAAAAAATTTATACATCAAAATCTTCGTCCTCGTAGTTCAATTCTTCGTAAACTACATCATCCTCGAAATCTGTGTTATCTGTATTATCTGTTTCTACTTCAACGCCACCTTCAAAATCATCTGATTCTTCAATTTCGTCTATTTCTTCTATTATATGATTTTCTTCCAGTTCTTTTACATTGTCTATAATATCCAGTTCAAATTCACCAGTTGTATCATCTATTTCAAGAGATTCTCTTACTTCTATTTCTTGATCTTCTTCTGTTAATACTTTTACATCTAAGCATAAACTTTGAAGTTCTTTTATAAGAACTTTAAATGATTCAGGTATTCCTGGTTCTGGGATATTTTCTCCTTTAACTATAGCTTCGTACGCTCTAACACGTCCTACAACATCATCTGATTTAACAGTCAGTATTTCTTGAAGTATGTGAGCAGCTCCATATGCTTCTAGAGCCCAAACCTCCATCTCTCCGAATCTCTGTCCACCAAACTGCGCTTTACCACCTAATGGTTGCTGAGTTACTAAAGAGTATGGTCCAGTACTTCTTGCATGTAACTTATCATCAACTAAGTGATGTAGTTTTAACATGTACATGTAACCTACAGTTATTCTATTATCAAATGTATCTCCTGTTCTACCATCATATAAATTCAATTTACCATCTTCTGGATATCCAGCATTAACTAGAGCTTTTCTTATATCATGCTCTTTTGCACCATCAAATACTGATGTAGCAACGTGCCATCCTAAAGTCTTAGCTGCAAGTCCTAAATGAACTTCTAGCACCTGACCGATATTCATACGAGATGGTATACCTTGTGGATTAAGAACTATGTCAATCGGAGTTCCATCTTCCATGAATGGCATATCTTCTTCAGGTAATATTCTCGAGATAACCCCTTTATTACCATGACGACCCGCCATCTTATCTCCAACTGTTATCTTTCTCTTCTTAGCTATATAACATCTAACTAATTCATTAACTCCTGGAGATAAATCATCTCCATTTTCTCTAGTGAACACTTTAACATCAACTATTATACCAGATTCTCCATGAGGAACCTTTAATGAAGTATCTCTAACTTCTCTAGCTTTTTCTCCGAATATCGCACGAAGTAATCTTTCTTCAGCAGTAAGTTCAGTTTCACCCTTTGGAGTTACTTTACCAACTAATATATCTCCTGAATCCACTTCAGCACCTATTCTTATTATACCTCTGTCATCTAAGTTCTTTGTAGCACTTTCTCCAACATTAGGTATATCTCTAGTTATTTCCTCTGGTCCTAACTTAGTATCTCTAGCTTCAGATTCATATTCTTCTATATGGATTGTTGATAATCTATCTTCTTTAACTAATCTTTCATTTATTAAGATAGCATCCTCGTAGTTGTAACCTTCCCATGTCATGAATGCTATAAAGCAGTTTTTTCCTAATGCTACTTCTCCAAGATCAGTAGAAGGACCATCAGCTATAACATCACCTTTTTCTATATGGTCACCTTTGCTTATAATTGGTGTTTGGTTTATACAAGTACCTTGGTTTGAACGTTTAAACTTAAGTAAGTTATATCTGTCCCTATTTCCATCTTCTCTTTTTATTATTATTTCATCTGCCGTTACCCTTTCAGCTGTACCCGCATTATTAGCAACTACAACTGCACCTGAATCTTTAGCCGCTCTATATTCCACTCCTGTACCTATCATTGGTGCTTCTCTTCTAACTAGAGGAACTGCCTGACGTTGCATGTTTGATCCCATTAGAGCTCTATTGGCATCGTCATTTTCTAAGAAAGGTATCATAGCTGTCGCTATAGAAACAACTTGTTTTGGAGATATATCCATGTAATCAACATTATGAGTCGCTACCAATTCAACAGCACCATTCTTAGTTCTACAAACTACTCTGTTGTTTACAAACTTACCATCATCTTCTAATGGCTCATTTGCTTGGGCTCTTATGAATAAATCTTCTTCATCTGCTGTTACGTAATGAATTTCTTCTGTAACTCTTCCATTTTCCTTATCAACTTTTCTATAAGGAGATTCTATGAAACCAAACTCATTTATTTTAGCATAAGTACTTAATGAGTTTATAAGACCTATATTTGGCCCTTCTGGAGTCTCTATCGGACACATTCTACCATAGTGAGAATGATGAACGTCACGCACTTCGAATCCAGCTCTTTCTCTTGAAAGCCCACCTGGCCCTAATGCAGATAATCTTCTCTTATGAGTTAATTCAGATAATGGATTTGTTTGATCCATGAACTGAGATAACTGTGAACTACCAAAGAATTCTTTTATAGCTGCAGAAACAGGTCTTATGTTAACTAAGGCTTGAGGAGTTATAGCTTCCATATCTTGAACAGTCATTCTTTCTTTTATAACTCTTTCCATTCTTGAAAGACCTATTCTTACTTGGTTTTGTAATAACTCACCAACTGATCTTATTCTTCTGTTTCCTAAATGGTCTATATCATCTATATTCCCAATTCTATGGAATATATTGAATTGATAGTTTATTGAAGCTATTATATCATCTAATAATATGTGCTTTGGTATAAGCTCTTTTATTCTAGATTTTATAGCTTCCTTTATTTCTTCTTCGTCACTATATTCTTCCATTATTTCTTTTAATGTCGGATAGTGAACTTTTTCTTTTATTCCTAATTCATCTATGTCAAAATCTATATGAGACTTAATGTCCACGAAATTATTCCCTATAACTTTAACGGTTTTTTCGTCGTCTACTAATAAGCTAACTACATTTATCCCTGCATTTTGTATGTCTTTAGCTAACTCATAACTCATCTTATCACCAGCTTTAACAAACACTTCCCCTGTTTCAGGATTTATTATATCTTCAGCTGATATCTTGTTCATTATTCTATAACATAAAGCGAGCTTCTTGTTAAACTTATATCTACCTACTTTAGCTAAATCATATCTTTTAGCATCAAAGAATAATGCATTTAATAACGATGATGCACTCTCTACTGTAGGTGGCTCACCTGGTCTTAATTTTTTGTATATTTCTATAAGACCTTCTTCCACTGTTTTTGTATTGTCTTTTTCTAGTGTTGCAGCTAATCTTTCATCTTCTCCTAAAAGTTCAATGATTTCTGCATCCGTTCCTACTCCTAAAGCTCTAAGTAAAACCGTAACAGGTTGCTTTCTTGTTCTATCTACCCTTACTGATATAATATCATTAGAATCTGTTTCGTATTCTAACCAAGCTCCTCTGTTTGGTATAACAGTAGATGATATTAATCTCTTTCCTGTTTTATCTCTTTCTTGATCATAGTAAACTCCAGGAGATCTAACTAACTGACTTACTATAACTCTCTCTGCACCGTTGATTATAAAAGTACCTTTTTCAGTCATTAGTGGGAAGTCACCCATAAATACTTCTTGTTCTTTTATTTCTCCAGTTTCCTTGTTTATAAGTCTTACTTTAACTTTTAGAGGTGCACAATATGTAGCATCTCTATCCTTACATTCTTCTATGTCATATTTAGGTTTATTGTCTAAAGAATAATCAACAAATTCTAATATAAGATTACCTGTATAATCTTCTATTGGAGAAATGTCTTCAAAAACTTCCTTTAACCCTTCTTCTATAAACCACTTATAAGAATCTACTTGTAGTTCTATAAGATTTGGTACATCAGCTATTTCTTTTATCTTAGAAAAGCTCATTCTAGTTCTTTTACCTATCGTGACAGGATGTGGCATTCACTTCTCACCTCTCAATAATTAAAAATAAAACCATAGTTCATTCTAACGCATCTAATAATTTTATCATAATATCATCTTTTTTTCAATATGTAACTTACTCTTTGTTTTATTTAGTTATCGTCACAAAATATGCATTATTTATTATGCACAATATTCCAAACTAAAATTCCATTTTTTTTACATATTTTTTTAATTTAATAATTTTCCATAAAAAAAAGAAGTTTGTACTTCTTTTAGTATAAAAATCCATTTGTAATACAATTTCCATACATGTAAAAAAGATGTCCTAAAGGACATCTTTTTTTTAAAAAGAAATTACTTAACTTCTACTGAAGCACCAGCAGCTTCTAACTTTTCTTTCATTTGGTCAGCTTCTTCTTTAGAAACTCCCTCTTTTATAGCCTTAGGAGCATTGTCAACTACTTCTTTAGCTTCTTTTAATCCTAATCCAGTTATTTCTCTAACAGCTTTTATAACTCCAACTTTTGAAGCTCCAGCGTTGTTTAATACTACATCAAACTCAGTCTTTTCTTCAGCAGCAGCAGCACCAGCACCAGCCATCATAACTGGAGCTGAAGCAGATACTCCAAATTTCTCTTCTGCAGCTTTAACTAATTCATTTAATTCTAAAACTTTCATGTTTTCTATAGCTTCTAATATTTGTTCTATTGTCATTTTTAGCACCTCCGAATTTTTTTCATTAATTTTTAATTTAATTAAGTTATTTAAATAACTTTATCTAACTTTTCTAAATTGACAATTAAGCCTCTTGACCTTCTTGTTTCTTAACTAACGCATCTATTAAGTATGCGAAGTTTGATACTGGAGCCTTTAAGCTTCCAAGTAACTTAGCAAGAAGAACTTCTCTTGATGGTATATTAGCGAACTCAACTATTTGAGCTTCGTTGTAGAATTCTCCTTCTACTATTCCCATCTTTAATTGCATTTTTGGATGAGTATCCATAAATTCTTTTAATATTCTAGCTGGAGCAACAGGATCTTCGTATCCGAATGCTATCGCATTAGTTCCAACTAATAACTCATCGTTAAATTGAGTTATTCCAACTTCTTGAGCTGCTCTTCTTACTAAAGTATTTTTGTATACCTTGTATTCAACACCAGCTTCTCTCATTTTCTTTCTTAATTCAGTTACTTCTTCAACTGTTAATCCCTTGTAGTCAACTACAACAGCAGCACAAGATTTTTGTAACTTTTCAACTATTTCAGAAACAACTCCTGATTTAAGTTCTATAGCTTTTCTCATCTAATTGTGCACCTCCTCACCTAATTTAGGTTTAGTATTCGCCGCAATATCATTTAAAAAAGCTTTTGAGGTCAAAAGTGGACAACAAAAGCTTTAGTAATTTCAATTTATCTAAAACCTCGGTAGGGATTTTAAGCCTTACGGCACCTACTGTCTACGGCAAATCTATTCTTTTTTATATGAACAATTGTTATATTAACATTTTTATTTATTTATGTCAACAATTTTTATTATTCTGCTATTCTAGCTGGGTTTATCTTAACTCCAGGTCCCATAGTAGAAGTAACTGTTACACTTTTTAAATATTGTCCTTTAGCTGCAGATGGCTTAGCTTTTACTATAGCATCCATTAATGCAGCAAAGTTTTCAGTTAATTTTTCAGCACCAAATGATACTTTTCCTACTGGAACGTGTATTATGTTAGTTTTGTCTAATCTGTATTCTACTTTACCAGCTTTTATTTCATCTATAGCTCTAGTTACATCAAATGTAACTGTTCCTGATTTAGGGTTTGGCATTAAACCTTTAGGACCTAATACTCTACCTAATCTACCAACTACACCCATCATATCTGGAGTAGCAACAACTACATCAAAATCAAACCAGTTTTCACCTTGTATTTTTTTAACTAAGTCTTCAGCTCCTACAAAGTCAGCTCCAGCTTGTTCAGCTTCTTTAGCTTTTTCACCTTTAGCAAAAACTAAAACTTTTTTAGTTTTACCAGTTCCGTGTGGTAATACAACAGCACCTCTTACTTGTTGGTCAGCATGTCTTGAGTCAACACCTAACTTAACGTGTGCTTCTACAGTCTCATCAAACTTAGCAGTAGCAACTTCTACAACTACTCCTAAAGCTTCTGTAGCATCATATAATCTAGTTCTATCAACTTTACTTAAAGCTTCTACGTATTTCTTTCCTTTTTTAGCCATTTTCATGTCCTCCTTGTGGTATTTTTCGGTCTTTCAACCTCCCACTTCTATACGAAGTGTCTAACTTTTATTAAAAATTAGTCTTCTACAACGATACCCATACTTCTTGCAGTACCAGCGATCATGCTCATTGCAGTTTCTACTGATGCAGCATTTAAGTCAGGCATTTTCAATTCAGCTATTTTTCTTATTTCATCAGAAGATAATTTAGCAACTTTCTTCTTATTTGGTTCTCCAGACGCAGAGTCTAAACCAGCAGCTTTCTTTAATAATACTGCAGCCGGTGGAGTTTTTGTTATAAACGAGAATGATCTATCTTGATATACAGTTATAACAACTGGTATTATCATTCCAGCTTGATCTGCAGTCTTAGCATTGAATTCTTTTGTGAATCCCATTATGTTAACACCGTGTTGTCCTAATGCTGGTCCAACTGGTGGAGCCGGTGTAGCTTTACCTGCAGGTATTTGTAACTTTATTTGACCTATAACTTTTTTAGCCATTTGCGGACCTCCTTGTTTCTTTTCTATATTTTAAATATAGTAATTAAATTTTTTGTATTCCATCAAACTCTACAATAAATAGAGTTTTCTTGCCAAATGCGTCTATGCACACTTTTACTTCTTTGCTTTCCAAGTTAATTTCTTCAACTGTACCTACTTGACCACCAAACGGACCTCTCGAAACTTCTACAGTTTCCCCTATTTCTAGGTCGATAGTTCCATTTGCCACTTTAGGTTCAGTTAAGCCTATGCCCATAGTTTTAACTTCTTCATCACTTAATGCTACTGGTTTAGAACCTGGTCCAACAAACCCAGTAACCCCCTTAGTATTTCTTACAACATACCAAGATTCATCTGTGATTATCATTTTAACTAAGACATAACTTGGAAATACTTTACGTTGTCTAGTCTTTTCTTTTCCTGTTTTAGTAGTTTCAACTACTTCTTCAGTAGGAACAACTACTTGTGTTATATAGTTTTCCATACTTCTTGTTTTTACTGCTTTTTCTATAGTAGCTTTAACTTTATTCTCATGTCCTGAATAGGTATGTACAACATACCATTTTGGTTCTTGTATCTCTGACATATCGTTTTCTCCTTTTTATTTTAGTATAAGACCTAGTGTACCAGATAATACACTATCTAAAACCCATACTAATATAGTAGACGAAATAACTACAGTTAAAACCACGCCTGTGTTTTTTAATAATTCATTTTTTGTAGGCCACGAAACTCTTTGTAATTCATATTTCGTTTCCCTAACATATGAAACCAAACTAAATCTTTTCTTAGTTTTTACACCTTGATTTGCTTGAGCAGACACCTTAACTCACATCCTTATAAAAAACTATTTTGTTTCTTTATGAGTAGTATGCTTTTTGCAGAATCTACAGTATTTTTGTAATTCTATTCTGTCTGGGTTATTTTTCTTGTTCTTAGTAGTGTTGTAGTTTCTTTGCTTACACTCTGTACACGCTAAAGTTACTTTAACTCTCATCTGCTACACCTCCAACTTTGTTTATACTTAATATATATATATTGATATAGTACCTTAATCTAGTGTTAATGTACTATTACCTTCCTAAATCATTACCTTGTATAAGTTATCACAAAATAATATTCATGTCAATGTTTTTGTATTTCTCAAGTTAAAAAAAGAGGAGCTATAACCCCTCTCTTTTTTTATAATAATTCTGTATAAGAGATTACTCTACTATAGAAGCAACAACACCTGATGCTACTGTTCTTCCACCTTCTCTTATTGCGAATCTTAATCCTTCTTCAACTGCTATAGAGTTTATTAACTCTACTGACATTGTTACGTTATCTCCTGGCATAACCATTTCTA
>NZ_JBOFOR010000041.1:0-6304 GCF_051659545.1 Romboutsia sp.
ATTTACATTTGAACTACCTATTGGAATAGTTGATTGTTACCAGAAGAATTTAATGCTAGATAATATTTATAAAGATGAACAAATTGAAAAATGTAGCATTGAGTTTTCTGATATATATGTGTAAAAATAATTCTATAAACATTAATATTTAAATAAGAAAAGGCTATGATTTTAATCATAGCCTTTTATCTTGCTAAAATACTATAGAGGACTTGATTTATAGAGTAACAGTTTTGTTTTGAAAGTCTTTATATTTAATTAATAGTTGATTACGTCTATCAACATTAACCTTTTGAAAAATATTATGTATATGAGTTTTAACAGTACCAATTGAAATAAACAACTCTTCGCTAATTTCTTTATTATTTTTATTTTCAATGATTAATTTAAATACTTCTTGCTCTCTCTTAGTTAAATTAGAGTGTTTTGAAAACTCGTAAAAAATTTTATCAGAAAAAGCCGTGTTAAGAATATTATTTTTACCTTCAACCTCTATATCACTAGTAGTAAGGACATTTAAGTTTTTAGTACAGTATTTAATAGCAAAAACAGCATAAATCATACTCAATATATCTTCTGAAATACTTCTATTATTAATCTTAACCAATAAATGTGAATAAACATCAAAGGAAAAAATTACTACTGTATCTTCAATAATAATTAATATAGAAAAAATTAAAGTATAAATTAGTATAGCTTTATATAACCTCATAGAAGAAATTTCTTCTAATAGATTAGGATTGTCTTTTAAATATTTAAGTCCTACTAATCCTAAATAAATAGTTATTAATTGATAAGGTAGATAATAACTCCAAACCATAAGAGCTCCATGTAAAACTAAAGGTACAATAAATAAACTAAATACAAATAAGATTAATATAATGTAATCTCTTAATTTTAACTCCTTTTCAAATACATTTTTTTGAATAGCAAAATAAACTATGGTTGTAGATATTATTATTAAGGTTTTTATTGATGGTATAGACATAAACTGTAGGTTATAGATTGCAGAAAAGTTTTTGAAAAACTCTGTCATGTATATCAAAATATTATCAAAAATATACAGAGAAAAAAGAATACTTATATATAAATAGATGAGCTTATTTTTTGATAAGTATAAATTAATTGAATACACAAGCGGACAGGTATATAAAATTATAATAAAAATATTGTAAATGAATAGTAGTATATCCATAAACTTGTAACTCCCCCTCCAAATTTAAGTGCTCATATTAATATAAGTTTACTATATTAAGAATATTTATACAACTTTAAATAGAATAAGTTTAGGTAAAATTTAGTCAAGAAAGTAAGGTTAGATATAAATAAAACCAAAAGCAATACCTAAGATAGATTCTAAACTTATAGGTTTAGTAGCTATGATTAAGTTACAAGACCAGTGAAAAAGAAAATGATTTACTAGTCTTAAAATACACATTGAAAATTAAATATTTGAGGGGGATGAGCATGAATCAAATTCAAGATAAGAAAAAATTTAAATTAACTGATGCTATATTATCAGTTATATGCGTAGTATTTGTGGCAGAGGCAGCAGCTCCAGTAGCTGCTATAGGAAATTCCCAATACTTCTGGTGGATATTCTTAATGTTAACATTCCTTTTACCATATGGACTTATAGCCTCTGAGCTTGGGACTACTTATGATGGAGAAGGTGGATTATATGATTGGGTTAGGAAAGCCTATGGAAAGAAATGGGGAGGAAGAACATCTTGGTACTATTGGATTAACTTCCCATTATGGATGGCATCACTTGCTGTATTATTTCCAGAAATATTATCAATTGCCTTGGGGATTAAACTTGGGTTAGGAGCTTCATTATTAATTGAATTAGCCTTTATATGGATAATAGTATTTATTAGTTTTTACCCAGTATGTGATAGTGTATGGATACTAAATGGAGCAGCTGTAATAAAAGTAATATTAGCACTAGTAGTTGGTTTCCTTGGAATCTATGGGGCTATAAATCATGGTGTAGCTAATGAATATACAATAGAATCGCTATTACCATCATTTGATTTAAATAGTTTATCTTTTATATCAGTTATACTATTTAACTTTTTAGGTTTTGAAGTTGTATGTACATTTGCAGATGATATGGAAAATCCTAAAAAACAAATACCACAAGCTATAGTACTAGGAGGACTAGTAATAGCAGCTATATATATATTTTCAGCATTTGGTATAGGAGTTGCAATACCAACATCTGAAGTTAGCACAAGTAGTGGATTAATTGATAGTATTCAACTTTTAACTGGAAAAACTACAAGCTTACTAATATCAGTAATGAGTATTTTATTCCTATTAAGTTTATTTGGAAATATGATTTCATGGTCACTTGGAGTAAACAATGTTGCTTGCTATGCAGCTAAAAATGGTGATATGCCAAAGGTATTTGCAAAAACAAGTGAAAAGAATGATATGCCAATTGGTTCAGCAATAATGAATGGAATTGTTGCTTCAGTAGTAATAATAATTGCTACATTTTTACCAAATCAAGATTTATTCTGGAGTTTCTTTGCTTTAAATCTTGTAATGTTTTTATCAGCGTATCTACCAGTATTCCCATCTTTCTTAAAGCTTCGTAAGATAGATCCAGATAGAGAAAGACCATTTAAGGTTAGTGGTAATGATTTTGTATTAAAAATGTTAGCAATTTTACCTATGATATTAATTATTACATCTATAGTATTTATAGCAGTTCCACTTAGTTTTGATAAAGAAACACTTAATGGAACGTTACCAATTACTATAGGCTCAATAATATTCTTTGTTATAGGTGAAATTCTAATAAGAAATAGTGGCAAGAAAAATGTTGATCCAAATAACAAAGGGGAGGTTTTATAATGAAAACACTAGAATCTACGCCAAAACAAGATGGATTTAGAATGCCAGGGGAATTCGAACAACATGATGGTTGTTGGATAATATGGCCAGAGAGAACTGATAACTGGAGATTAGGGGCTAAACCTGCTCAAAAAGTATTTGTAAATATAGCAACTGCGATTAATAGATTTGAGCCGGTTACAGTTTGTGTAAGCAATGAACAATATGAAAATGCTAGAAATATGTTACCAGATAATATTAGATTAGTTGAAATGTCAAACAATGACTCTTGGATTCGTGACTGTGGACCTACATTTGTAACTAATGGCAAAGAAGTAAGAGGTATTGATTGGTCATTTAATGCATGGGGAGGATTAGTTGATGGATTATACTTCCCTTGGGATAAGGATGATAAAGTAGCTAGAAAAGTATGTGAAATAGAAGGAAAAGATAGATACCGTTTAGATGATTTTGTACTTGAAGGTGGTTCTATACATGTTGATGGTGAAGGAACATTAATAGTAACGGAAGAATGTTTATTAAGTGAAGGCCGTAATCCTCATCTAAATAAAGAAGAAATAGAAGATACATTAAAAGAATATCTAAATCTTGAAAAAATTATATGGTTACCACTTGGAATATACAATGACGAAACTAATGGGCATGTAGATAACATAATGCACTATGTAGCTCCAGGAAAAGTAGTGCTTGCATGGACAGAAGATAAAAATGACCCACAATATGAAATTTGCCAAACTGCTTATGAAATACTAAGCAACGAAACAGATGCAAAAGGTAGAAAATTAGAAGTTATAAAACTAATGTTACCAGCTAATATTCTTATTACTGAGGAAGAAAGTGAAGGAGTAGATGGAGTAGATGGAACTCTACCTCGTCAAGAAGGTGACAGATTAGCAGCTTCTTATGCTAACTTCTACATGGCAAATGGAGCAGTAGTATTACCAGTATTTAATGATCCAAATGATGAATTAGCAGTGAAAACGATACAAGAAACATTACCAGATAGAGAGATAGTATCTATATATGCTAGAGAAATACTATTAGGTGGAGGAAATATTCACTGCATAACACAACAACAACCATCTGCATAAGAGAAGCGTTGTTTATTAGGAGGAATTTATGAAAAAATTAGTAATTGCATTAGGTGGGAATGCATTAGGAAATAATGCAGAGGAACAGTTAGAATTAGTAAAGCAAACAGCTAAAACAATAGTAGATTTATCAGAAGAAGGCTACAGTGTAATAGTTGGCCATGGAAATGGACCACAAGTAGGTATGATAAATCTAGCAATGGACTTTGCAGCAAATAATGGTGCAAATACACCGAGTATGCCATTTGCTGAGTGTGGGTCAATGAGTCAAGGCTATATAGGATATCATTTACAGCAATCAATAAAAAATGAATTAAATAAAAGAAATCTAAATAAAAATGTTGCTACAGTAGTTACTCAAGTTGTAGTAGATGAAACAGATGAAGCTTTTAAGCATTTAACTAAACCTGTAGGAATGTTCTACACAAAGGATCAAGCGGATTTAATAGCTAAAGAAAAAGGCTATACTTTTGTAGAAGATTCAGGAAGAGGTTATAGAAGAGTAGTTGCTTCACCTAAACCACAAAAAATAGTTGAATTAGAAACTATAAAGCAATTAGTAGATAATGGAACTATAGTAATAACAGTTGGTGGAGGAGGAATACCAGTAGTAGAGGAAAATGATGGAACACTTTATGGTGTTGCAGCAGTTATAGATAAAGATAAATCAAGTGCAAGATTAGCAAAAGACCTTGATGCTCAAATGTTAGTAATACTAACTGCAGTAGAGAGAGTATGTATAAACTTTAATAAACCAAACCAAGAAGAACTAAAAAATATAAATTTAAAAGAAGCATCAAAATATATAGAAGAAGGACATTTTGCCAAAGGGTCTATGTTACCGAAAGTTGAAGCTTGTGTGGATTTTGTAGAAAAGGCTACAAATGGAAATGCTTTAATAACTTCACTAGAAAAAGCTAAAGAAGCTTTACATGGAGAAACAGGAACAGTAATCTGCAAGGAAAAAGAAATAAAAGTAAGTCTTGCATAATATTAGCTAGTAGAAAAATTTAAATAAATAATAACACTTAGGGGGTTAACAAAATGAAATTACCAAATTCAAGTGCAACAAATTTAAATAAAACAGGACTAAGACATTTCTTAGATACTCAACACTTAAGCAAGGAAGAATTATTAGAGATATTTGAATTAATGAAGTTATTAAAAGATGCAAGAAGAGATAATGCAGTACCACAATTATTCAAAGGCAAATCAATAGCAATGATATTTGAGCAACCTTCAACTAGAACAAGAGTATCATTTGAAACAGCAGCTACAATACTTGGAGGCCATGCATTATTCTTATCACCAAAAGATATACATCTAGGAGCGAAAGAAAGTTTAGAAGATACTTCAAAAGTATTATCAAGAATGGTTGATATAATGATGGCTCGTGTTGATTATCATACCACAGTAGCAGGACTTGCAGAACATGCAACAGTACCAGTAGTAAATGGATTATGTGATTGGCTACATCCAACTCAAATGTTAGCAGATGTGTTTACTATGATAGAGCATTTACCAGAGGGTAAAAAATTAGAAGATTTAACAGTAAGCTTTATGGGAGATGCTACTAATGTTTGTTCATCATTAGCATTCATATGTACTCAATTAGGAATGAGCTATAAGCACATAGGTCCAAAGAAATATCAAATGCCTAAGGAATGGCAAGATATAGCATTAGAAAACTGTAAAACTTCAGGAGGAACATTAACAGTTACAGAAGATGTAGAAGCAGTTAAAGGTTCTGATATAGTTGTAGCAGATAGCTTCTATTGGTTCGGACAAGAAGCTGAAAAAGAAGAAAGATTGTCAACATTTATACCTAAGTATGTTGTAAATCAAGAAGTAATGGATATAGCAGGAGCAAATGCAATGTTTATGCACTGCTTACCAGCAAATGATCAAAGAGAATGTACAAGAGAAGTAATGAACGGAAAACAATCTATAATATTTGATGAGGCAGAAAATAGATTAACTGCTCAAATGGCTATATTAGTATACTTCACATATAATCATATACCACAGCCATCTGAAGAAACTATAAAAATGCATGCAGATAAGATTGATGGATTCTTAAAAAATATAACAATAAATAATGTAAAAGAAGAAACGTTAGTTTAATAAAATCCTTAGCCATAAATAATCCTATAAATATATAAAGCTATTGCAAAATTAACGTATTGTTAATTAGCAATAGCTTTTTTTAACTACTTAACAGCAGCAGTAACTGTCATTTCAACTAATAGACATTCTCTAGCAAGTCTTGCTTCAACACAAGCTCTAGCAGGTTCATGTCCTTTTGCTACCCATGCATCCCAAACAGAGTTCATATCAGCAAAATCTTT
>NZ_JBOFOR010000042.1:0-21334 GCF_051659545.1 Romboutsia sp.
TCATTAGTTTCCTCCCTATTTTTCTTTTTATTAAATTTAAAAGAGTATTTTAGCAATGAGAAAGTATACATTAAAAATTTTGCTAATGCAACGATTTTTTTGAAAATGAAATAATTTGCTATAAGGAGAAGTGTATTTAATTTGTAATAAATTTCTTATAAAGATAATCATTATAGTAGTATATATTTGCATAAATTACTCATAATAATATTGTAAAATAAAATATAAAAAATTAAAAAAATGTTGACTGCACTACAAAAAGAGTATATAATAGTACTTAGGTAAACAGAAGTCGAAAAAAGTCGAAAATATGATCTATTAGCTCAGTCGGTAGAGCACCTGACTTTTAATCAGGGTGTCCCGCGTTCGAGTCGCGGATGGATCACCAATTAAAAAACATGCTTTAATATAAAAAACTCTTAGATTACTAAGAGTTTTTTGTATTTAAAGAATTTTGGAGGGAAGATATGAGGAACAAATCATCAAAAATAGTTATAGAGTTTATTGGGCTAATAGTAGGATGTTTATTTATAGGTACCGGAATAAATGTGTTTTTTAAGCCGTTTACCATAGCACCAGGTGGACTTAGCGGTCTTTCTCTTGTAATAAGTAAAATGACGGGATTGTCTGTATCGGTAATAATGCTAATTATAGGTATTCCATTGTTATTATTTTCAATAAAAATATTAGGTAAAAAAGATGCTATAAAAACGTTTATAGGAATGATAATGTTATCTGGGGTTATAAAAATAACAGAGCCATTATCGACGATACAAATAACACAAGATGTTTTACTATCGGCAATATCGGGAGCAATAATGTTAGGAATTGGTCTTGGAACAGTATTTAGCGTAGATGGCTCAACAGGAGGAACAGATCTTATAGCACTTATGCTAAATAGAATCTTTCCCAATATACCTGTTCCTAAGTTTTTAATTCTGATTGATGGAATGGTTGTTTTATCAGCAGGCATTGCAAATGGAAATTTAGAAACAGGATTATACTCTGCAATCGCTTTATACATAATAGTAAAGGTAATAGATGCTATAATCTCTGGTTTTGATTACTCTAAGGCATTTATGATAATAACCAATGAGCCAGAAAAATTAAGAAGCGTTATAGTTGATGATATTAAAAGAGGAGTTACAATTTTAGATGGTAAAGGTGGATACACTAATGACCATAAGAATATATTATTTGTTGTTGTAAATAAAAAACAACAAGAAGTATATCTAAAAAGATTAATAAAGCAAGAAGACCCTAACTCTTTTGTTATAGTGAGTGATGTACATGAGGTATTAGGAGAAGGTTTTAAGGCAATAAATATTTAATAAAAAAGAAAGGAAGGTTTTGAAATGGAGGAAATATACAGAATAATTGAAGAGAAAATAAAAGCATCAGGTTATTTAGGTGAAGTAAGCGGTGAAGAAATATACGATGAAATATGTGAAGAGATAGAAGAAAAAGAAGAAGGTAGCTATATATTTATGTCAAAGAAAGAAGATGATGTTCTATTTGAATATAAAATAGATGTAATGGAAGAACAGTTTAATTTATCATACATAGATATAAATGCACCACAAGGTAAATTTCATATAGATTTTGACGCAGAATAGAAGTTTGTAAAAAAATATCTGATTTACAAAAAATATGACGGAAAAAATAATCATCATACAATAAAAAAATTATTTAACAATTAATATATACAAAGTCCTCCTTTTTTTCTTAGCGATATACTATAATATATATAGTATATACAGGAATAAAGGAGGATTTATGCTAGATAAAGGGGAATATATAAAAATACTTTTGGAAAGCCCTATACCTTGCATGTGGGCTGAATTACAAGAAGATAAAAATGAAAAAGTATATTATATAAATATATTAGGGGCCAATGAAAAATTAAAAGAGATTAGTAAAAACATAATTAAAGAAAATATATCTTACAAAATAAGTAGTAAAAAATATGATTATTTAATAAATGTAGTAAAAAATTCAAAACAAGCAAAAAAAGATTCAATAGTGGAATTGGTTAAATTTGAAGAAGCTTTTTATAAATTGGATATAAATCACATATCAGAAGATAAATATATGTTTTGGTATACAGAAAAAATAGATACAGTAAGAGAAAAAGGAATTATAAGCAGTGGTATTTCTGATACAAAAATGTTGGAGTTAATAAGCGATACTATACCAGATAGTATATTTTTTAAAGATATAAATGGAGTGTTTAGACATTGTAATAAAGTATTTGCAGAAAATAGAAATTTAACAAAAGAAGACGTCATTGGAAAAGTAGAAAAAGATATAAATACACCTGATATAAAAATAAAAAAATATCAACTAGAAGAAGAAGAAATAATAAAATCTAAAAAAACATCTATAAATAATAGTACCTTATTATGTAAAGATGGAAGGGTAAAATATCTTGAAACTATAAAAGTACCTTTAATAGACGAACATAAAACGGTAGCTGGGGTATTAGGAATAGCTAGAGATATATCTCACAGAAAAGAAGCGGAAGAAGAATTTGAAAGACTTAGAATGGAGTTTTTTGCAAATTTATCCCATGAGTTTAAAACACCTTTAAATCTTATTTTTAGTTCAATACAATTAATTGAATTTATGATAGATAGAGATAAAAATAATAAAAAATATAGGATGTATACAAATATAATTAAGCAAAATGGGTATAGGTTGCTAAAAATAGTAAATAATTTAATTGATAGTACAAGACTTAGCTCAGGGTGCTTAGAGTATAATCCTCAAAATTATAATATGGTAGAATTCATAGAAAATATATGCGATTCAGTACAATATTATGCGCAGCAAGAAAGTATTACTTTAATATTCGATACTAATCTAGAAGAAAAAGTAATGGCTTTTGATTTAGAAAAGATGGAAAGAATAATACTAAACTTATTATCAAATGCAATTAAGTATAATAGAGAAAGAGGAAAAATTGAAGTAAAATTAAACTTTGAAGAAGAATATCTACATATAAAAGTAAGAGACAGTGGAGTTGGAATACCAAAGGATAAATTAAATGATGTATTTAAGTTATTTAAACAAATAAATAATAGAATAACGAAACTAAGTGAAGGTAGTGGAATTGGATTATCTATAGTTAAATCATTAGTAGATTTACATGATGGTAGTATAAAAGTATATAGTGCTGAAGGTGTAGGAAGCGAATTTTTAATAAAGATACCTATAGATTTATGTACAAAAGAAAAAGACGAAAAAATACCTGTCAAATACAACCGATATGTAGAAACTATTGATATAGAGTTTTCTGATATATATTCTATTATAAAGTAGATAGAGAAAATCTCATTTTTGAGATGACTCTATTATTTTTTTACGCTTATTACATGAAAAATTAGTATAATTAAAAGTTAATAAAATAACTATTGAATTTTTATTGAAAAATATACAGAATGTTAATACAATTATAATAAAAACAGAATATATCCAAGGGAGATTAGTGGGAGATACCTTTTAAACAAGGAGCCGAAGGAGAAATTTAAAAATTGCCAATTTTTAAAGAAACTCTCAGGCAAGAATACCGTTAATTGATGGACCTCTGGAAAGGCTTATTTTATATAAGCCACCGAAGAAGCAAAATAATTAAAATTATTGAAACTTTCAGGTTAGTATACAGAGTATATAGGCGAGACTATTTGTCGTGTTTATGTACTCTGTTTTTGTATGCAAAAATATAATAGGGAGGATTAGAAATGGAAGAGCTTAAATACACAACACTATATGAGACGCATAAAGAAATGGGAGCTAAGTTTTTAGCATTTTCAGGATGGGATATGCCACTAGAGTACGAAAGTATGTTAAGAGAACATAATGCAGTAAGAGAAAGAGCGGGGCTATTTGATGTATCTCATATGGGAGAAGTATTGGTAGAAGGAATAGAAGCAGAAAAAATTGTTCAAAACTTGGTTACAAATGATATAAAGACTTTAAATGAAAATCAAGTTATATATACTTTGATGTGCTATGAAGATGGTGGAGTAGTAGATGATTTATTAGTTTATAAATACAACAGTAATAAGTTTTTACTAGTAATAAATGCAGGTAATATAGATAAAGACATAAGTTGGATAAGAGAAAATAGCAAAGGATATAATGTAGAAATAAAAGACATTTGTGAGGAAACTTCACAATTAGCAATTCAAGGTCCAAAAGCACAAGAAATATTACAGAAAATTGTAGAAGTAGATTTAAACGATATAGAGTTTTTCTACTTTAGAGATGATATTAAAGTATGTAACTTATCTTGTATGATTTCAAGAACTGGATATACAGGGGAAGATGGATTTGAAATTTATTGTGAAAATAAATATGTAAAAACTATATGGAATGAAATTTTAAAAGCAGGAAAAGAAGATATAAAACCAATCGGTCTAGGGGCTAGAGATACATTAAGATTTGAAGCTTGTCTACCTCTTTATGGAAATGAAATAAATGAAAATATTACTCCACTAGAAGGAGGGATTTCATATTTTGTAAAACTAGATAAATCAAACTTTATTGGAAAAGAAGCTTTAGTAAAACAAAAACAAGATGGATTAAAAAGAAAACTGGTAGGGTTTGAATTATTAGGTAAAGGTATAGCAAGACAAGGTTATGAAGTAAAATTAGAAGATAAAGTAATTGGATTAGTAACTACAGGATATTCATCACCTACATTAAACAAAGCAATAGGGTTAGCCCTAATAGATAGCCAATATGCAAACTTAGGAACAGAAATAGACATAGTAATAAGAAAAAAATTAGTAAAAGCTAAAATAATATCTAAGCCTTTTTACAAAAAACAATATAAAAAAGAAACAGTCGTAGAAACTAAAGCTGATGAAAGTAATAATGAATACTCTTATATACCAACAACTAAGGAAGATAAATTAAAAATGTTAGAAAAAATAGGAGTAAATTCAGTTGAAGACTTATTTAATGATATTCCAAAAGAATTAAGATTAAACAGACCACTAAAACTAGAAAATGGAAAATCAGAATTAGAAGTAAGCAGAAAAATAAAAAGCTTAGGAAAACAAAACATAAACCTAGAAAAATTAACTTGCTTCTTAGGTGCAGGAGCATATGATCATTACATCCCATCACTTATAAAGCATATAACTTCAAGAAGTGAATTTTACACAGCGTATACACCATATCAAGCAGAAATAAGCCAAGGAACTCTTCAAGTAATATTTGAATTTCAATCAATGATAACAGAACTTACAGGAATGGAAATAGCAAATGCATCTATGTATGATGGAGCAACAGCAGCAGTGGAAGCTTGCCTAATGGCAGCAGTTCAAACTAAAAGAAATAAAATAATAGTATCGAAGACAACACATCCAGAAACTAGAAAAGTATTATACACTTACGCTAGATTTAGTGATTTAAAAGTAGTAGAAGTAGACTTCTGCAGCGAATATGGAATGACAGATATAAACAAATTAAAAGAAAATATAGATAAAGAAACAGCATGTGTACTTGTTCAAAACCCAAATTTCTTTGGAATAATAGAAGAAATGGAAGTAATAGAAAAAATAGTTCATGCTAATAAAGCATTACTAGTTATGAGTGTAGACCCTATATCCTTAGGAGTATTAAGAACACCAGGTGAGATAGGAGCAGATATAGTTGTGGGAGAGGCTCAAGCTTTAGGTAATCCAACTAATTTTGGAGGACCTTATGTAGGTTTTTTAGCAACAAAATCAAAGTACTCAAGAAAAATGCCAGGAAGAATAGTAGGTCAAAGTATAGATACTGAAGGTAAAAAAGCCTATGTATTAACTTTACAAGCTAGAGAGCAACATGTAAGGAGAGAAAAAGCAACTTCAAATATATGTTCAAATCAAGCATTAAATGCACTTACAGCTTCTATATATATGGCAACATTAGGAAAAGAAGGTTTCAAAGAAGTTGGTTATCAAAGTATGAAAAAAGCGCATTATACTTATAACAAACTTGTAGAAAGTGGAAAATATAAACCTATATTTAAAGGTAAATTCTTCAAAGAATTTGCACTATTATGCCCTACTGAAGTAGGTATAATAAATAATAATTTATTGGAAAATAACATTTTAGGTGGGTATAATCTAGAAAATTATTATAAAGAGTTAAAAGATAGTACATTAATATGTGTAACTGAAAAAAGAACAAAAGAAGAAATAGATAAATTAGTTGAAACTCTTTGTTCAGAAGAGATAGAAAAAATTTCAGACTTAGTAAGATTAGTTCAATGTGTGGAGGAAATATAATGAAAGAATATAATAGCTTATTAATAGATATTTCTAAAAAAGGTAGAAAAGCATACTCACTTCCTAAGCTTGATATAGAAGATATAAAAATAGGGGATATGCTAGATGCTAAGATGCTTAGAAGTGAAGAATTAAATTTACCAGAGCTAAGTGAACTAGATGTTGTTAGACATTATACTCTATTATCTAGTAAAAACTTTGGTGTAGACACAGGTTTTTACCCATTAGGTTCTTGTACTATGAAGTACAATCCTAAAATAAATGAAGATATGGCTTATCTTTCAGATTTTACAGAGATGCATCCTTATCAACCGATTGAAACTACGCAAGGTTCTCTTGGAATGATGTACGATTTATCAAATATGTTAGCTGAAATTACAGGTATGGATGCAGTAACACTTCAACCATCAGCAGGTTCTCATGGGGAGCTGCTAGGGCTTATGATGATTAAGGATTATCATAAAAACAGAGGAGAAAACAAAAGAACTAAGGTCATAGTACCTGATTCAGCACATGGAACAAACCCAGCAAGTGCTGCTATGGCAGGTTTTAAGGTTGTTCAAATAGAATCAGATAAAAATGGAGCTGTAGATTTAGAAAAATTAAAAGAAGTATTAAATGATGAGGTAGCGGCATTAATGCTTACAAATCCAAGTACACTAGGATTGTTTGAAGAAAATATAAAAGAAATCTCAGAAATGGTTCATGAAGCAGGCGGACTTTTATATTACGATGGAGCAAACATGAATGCAATTATGGGTATAACTAGACCTGGAGATATGGGGTTTGATGTAGTTCATTTAAATTTACACAAAACATTTTCAACTCCACATGGAGGTGGAGGTCCTGGAAGTGGTCCTGTAGGAGTTAAAAAGGAATTAATACCATTCTTACCAGTACCAGTAGTAGAAAAAACTGAAGAAAATTATACTTTAAACTATGATAAACCACTTTCTATAGGTAAAATTAAGAATTTTTATGGTAATTTTGGAGTAATGTTAAAAGCTTATACTTATATATTAACAATGGGAAATGAAGGATTAAAAGAAGCAAGTACAATGGCGGTTTTAAATGCTAACTATATAAAAGAAAATCTAAAAGAATACTATTATTTACCAATAGACAGAATATGTAAACATGAATTTGTATTAGGAGGATTATCAAAAGGAGTAAGTGATATTAAAACTATGGATATAGCTAAGAGATTGCTTGACTATGGATATCATCCACCTACAATTTACTTCCCTTTGATAATAAGTGAAGCACTTATGATAGAACCAACAGAAAGTGAAAGCTTAGAAACTATAGATGAGTTTATAGATGCTATGAAAAAAATAGCTCAGGAAGCTAAAGAAGATCCAGATTTACTAAAAACTGCACCACACAATACTCTTATAAAAAGAGTGGATGATGCAAGATCAGTAAAAGTTCCTATATTAACTTGGAATCAAAGATAAAATATTAAAGTACAATATAACAAAAAAGAGGATAATATCAAGATTATCCTCTTTTTGCGAGCTAAAGTATATTAAATAGTACAATATATATATAGTTATTAATTATTCTCTAAAAAGCACAAAAATATAAAGGGAAAGTGGATTCTTATGTAGAATAAAGCTTTTTATAGGTATATTATTATAGTGTAAGGAGATGTATAAATTAATGAAAAAGTTATGCAAATTTACAATCACTTCTGTGCTTGTTTTATTTTTTGCATTTTTTATAAATAACCAGACTAATAGTATTTATGGAATGGATAGTATAAATGAAAAGTTTAATGTACTTGTAATAAACTCCTATCATCAAGGTGATTATTGGGAGAAGTATATCATTGAAGGATTAGAAAAAACTATAAAAAATGAAAAACATGAAAATAATATAAATTTACACATTGAGTATTTGAATATTGATGAAAGTAATAGTAAGGAATATCTAAATTCAGTAAAAAAGATGTTAGAAGTAAAATATCCCAAGGGAACAATCGATGCTATTTATGCAATCGATGATATAGCATATGAAGTTTTTTTAAAAGAAATAGTTAATAAAAAAAGTGTTTTTTATCATAAGCCTCTTGTATTTAGTAGTGTAAATAAAAAATTGAATATTAGTTCAGAACAAGAAAAATATACAGTTGGAATGTATAGCATTGATCATAGTTTAGGATTATTTTCATTTATAAGAAATTTAACTCCTGAGGTGAAAAATATTAATGTAATATTAGATGAATCTAGTTATTGTGATACTGTTAAATATGAAATGGACAAATTATTACGAGTATATCTAGAATCGTATATAAATATAAACTATATAAGAAGTAACTATATTGAAGATATAGTTACTAATATAGACAATATGAAAGAGAAGAAGGATACAGTTAACATTATAATGGGAAAGTTTAAAAATAGTGATTTTAATAAATATTTAAAGCCTAAAGAAACAGTAGACATTATAAAAAATCATACTAAAAATCCTATATATACAAATACCCAAATATATTTAAATGCAGGTGTTTTAGGTGGATATGTAGAAATAGGACAAGAATTTGGCAAGATAGCAGCAAAAACTTTAATTCAACTTGAAGATGGCAAAAGCATTGTAAATATGGAAAGTGGAGTTCAAGAAAAGTCAACTGAAGTAGTAGACTATAAAAGTATATATGAGTATAAAATTAACCCATTTAATGTAGGTAATAATGTAGAAGTAATAAATAAAAAACCGTATCAAATTCTAATTCCTACTTGGATGAAGGGTGCTTATTTATTAATATTATTTTTAGTAATAATAATACTAAGTCAGTATATAAATATATGTATGAAAAGCAAAAAGAAAGAAGAAGAAAAAAAATTTTCAAAAGAAAGAGAAAAATTAATGACTGAATTTATAATAAACTTAAGTCATGAATTAAGAACTCCTATAAATGTAATTTTAAATACCAGCAAAATAATGGAATTAAATATTAATAAAAATAACATTAACAAAGAAGATATGGTAGATAAATTACAAAATATTAATCAAAATTCTTACAGATTATTAAAAATTGCTAACAACATTATAGACCTTACAAAAATAAAAGATGGTATGTTAGAGTTGAATATAGAAAACTGTAATATAGTAAGTATAGTAGAAGAAATATTTATATCTTCCATACATGTAGGTAAAAAGAAAAAAATTAAAATGATATTTGATACGGATGTAGAGGAAATAATAACAGCAATAGATATTTTCCAAATACAAAGAGTAGTATTAAATCTTTTATCAAATGCAATTAAGTTTACAAATGAAGGTGGATTAGTATTATTGAGTATTAAAAAAGAAGAAAAAGAAAATGTAGTTATTGAAGTTAGCGATACAGGTATAGGTATACCAAAGGAAAAGCTAAACTGTATATTTGATAGTTTTTATCAAGTTGACAATTCTCTTACTAGAAAAAATGAAGGAAGTGGAATTGGACTTTGTATATCAAAGGATATAATAGAAGTACATAATGGAAGAATCGAAGTTAAGAGCGAAGAAAATAGAGGTTCTATTTTTAGAGTATATATTCCAATAAAAACAATAGAAGAAAACTGGGAACTTGATAAGCTAAAGATAATTAAAACTGGAAAAATTGTGGACTTAGAAATGTCAGATATATAGCAGTAGTGACTATTTAAAAATTAAATAGTATAAAAATATAAAAAAGAAGGAAAATTTCCTTCTTTTTTTATATACAAATACAAAATAAAAATACATAAAGTAAAAAATACATAAAAATTAAAAAATACATAAAATACAATAAATATATAAAATGGAAAATTTTATTTAACTTAAATTTAACATAACAAAATAGAAAATAAGATTATAATAGGATGTAGTAAGAAACAAATGAAACAAGGGGGCACAAAAAAATGAGTAAACAAGAAAACAAAAAACTGCCTAAAGAAGCATATGGTGGAGTAGCTGGTAAAGACTACGTTCCATACATAACAGGTAAGTCAAACACAGGTGGAAACGCAGCAGTACTGATAATAGGTCTAGTGCTAGCAGCAGTCTTTGCAGCATCAACAGCATACTCAGGTATGAAAGCAGGTCTTACAGTAGCAGCAGGTATACCTGGAGCTATAATAGGATCAGCACTTGTAGGTGTATTTGCTAAAGAAAAAGGTATATTAGGGAAAAATATTATACAAGGTATGGCAAGTGGTGGAGAATCAGTTGCAAGTGGTCTTATATTTGTATTACCTTCAGTTATCCTAATAGGAAGTCAAGTTACTTTCGTAGAAGGTTTAGCTGTAGGTATTGGTGGGGTATTATTTGGAATAGGATGTACAGCATTAGTTCATAATTATTTAATAGTTGAAGAACATGGAAAACTTATGTATCCAGAAGCTATGGCAATATCAGAAACATTAGTAGCTTCAGAAGCTGGAGGAGACTCTATAAAATACATGGGTATTGGATTTGGAATAAGTGGTGTGCTTACTTTAATATCAAGTTCATTCTTAAACGTAACTAACAACGTTATAAGTTATGTAAGTAACTCATTCTATAAGTGGAAGTTCCAAGTAGAAGTAAATCCTCTTCTTTTAGGGATAGGGTTTATAGTAGGTCTTGAAATATCATTAACTATGTTTGCAGGATCTCTATTAGCTAACTTTGGTATAATGCCTTTAATAGGATACTTTGCTGAAATGGCTAAAGATGGAATAATGGTATGGAATAATCCTTCAATGCCAATTAACCAAATGGATGTAAATGTTATAGGAAGCAGTTATGTAAAATACATAGGTGCAGGAATGATGCTTTGTGGTGGTATAATAGGGGCTATCAAATTAATACCAACAATAATAGCATCAGTAAAAGAAACTCTTAATGCAAAATCAAGTGTTTCTGGAAACGAAGATGGTAAATCTTTTCAAAATGTAATATTATTAGGTGGAATAATATTAGGATTCGTAGGAGCATTCATAATATCAGGAAACGTTGTAATGGCAATAGTAGGAGCAATATTATCATTGGTATTATCTTTATTATTTGTAATAGTTGCAGGTCGTCTTACAGGTACAATAGGAACATCAAACCTTCCAGTATCAGGTATGACAATAGCATCTTTAGTTATAGTAACATTAGTATTTGTTATAATGGGATGGACTACTAAAGGCGACAATAGGTCATTACTATTATTTGGTTCATTTATAGTAGTTTCTATAGCTATGGCTGGAGGATACAGTCAATCTCAAAAAGTAACTTACGTAATGGGTGGTAGTAAAAATGAAATGCAAAAATACTTCACTTTAGCAAGTATAGTAGGGGTAGTAGTTGTTACAGGAACAATATTATTACTTGCAGATCAACTTGCTGTAACTGGTGAAGGAGCAGCGTTTGCTTTACCACAAGCTAACTTAATGTCAACATTAACTTCAGGTATAATGTCTGGTGAATTACCATGGGTTATGATAATAGTGGGTGTATTTATGGCGCTAGTATTATACTTCTTAAATTTACCAATAATGACTATAGCTATAGGATTCTACTTACCAATAGCTACAACTTCAATAATATTAGTTGGAGCATTAATACGTGTGTTTGTTGAAAAAACATCTAAGAAGGAAGAAGAAAAAGAAACTAAAGTTTCAAATGGTATAAGTTTATCATCAGGACTTGTTGCAGGTGGATCAATAGTAGGACTATTAGGTATAATATTCCAAGTATCTGGAATTATAACAGTAGGTACTCCAGCTGGATTTGCAGCAGGAAATGGAATGGCTATAATCTTATTAGTAGCTTTAGCAGTTCTAGTTGCTATACCAATTGCTTTCGCTAAGGCTAAGCATAATGACTAATAGTGAAATATTAGGTTCTGTATTTCAAAAAAGTGAAAATCTAAAATACGACGTAAGTAGTAATGGAACAGTAACTATATCTGAAGAACAGAATCATTGGGTACAAAATTTTTTAAGAAAAATAAAATTTAAGATTCCTACTTATAAAAATATTGAACTAGATGAATACGGTAGTTATGTGTTTTTACAAATTGATGGTAAGAAAAATATTGAAGAAATTGGTAAATATTTAGAAATACAATTTGGAAATAGTATTAATCCTCTTTATGAAAGGTTAATAATATTTTTAAATCATATTGAAGTGAATTGTAAATACATTGAAAAAATAAATTAATAAATATAGATATAGAGAGCTGAAATGCTCTCTATTTTTTATTAAAAATGTAAAACATTGATAAAATATGAAATTAATGCTACACTATTTTATACACTTAATAAAAATACAAACCAAATATTTTATAAGGTATTAAGGAGAAAATGTATGAAAATATTTATAGATACTGCAAATGTAGATGAAATAAGAGAAGCAGCAACTTGGGGAATCTTAGATGGAGTAACAACAAACCCATCATTAATAGCAAAAGAAGGAAGAGATTTAAAAGAAGTAATAAATGAAATATGTGAAATAGTAGATGGACCAATAAGTGCAGAAGTAATAAGCTTAGAAGCTGATAAAATGGTGGAAGAAGCTTTAGAATTAGTTAAATTACATAAAAATATAGTAATAAAATTACCTATGTGTATAGATGGATTAAAAGCAGTTAGCGTATTATCTAAAAAAGGAATAAAAACTAACGTAACTTTAATCTTCTCTTCACAACAAGCGTTACTTGCAGCAAAGGCTGGAGCAACATATGTTAGTCCATTTGTTGGAAGATTAGATGATATAGGTATGGTTGGAACTAATTTAATAGAAGAAGTTTCATCAATATTTAAAATTCATAACATAAAAACAGAAATAATATCTGCAAGTGTGAGAAACCCAATACATGCATCAGAATGTGCATTAGCGGGTTCAGATATAGCTACAATACCATTTGGTGTATTAAAGCAAATGACTAAGCATCCTTTAACTGATATAGGGATAGAAAAGTTTTTAGCTGATTATAAAAATATGTAATAAAATAAGACTAATGCCTTAAAATAGATTAAAGGTATTAGTCTTTATTTATATATAGAGTCTGTAAATTATTATTAAGTAAGATAATAATTTACAGACTTTTTAAATATAAAATAAAAATTGTTATTTACATTACAAAAACGTAAGGAAGATGTAAGGTAATTAAATATGTAAAAAGATTTAATCAGGGTAAAATACATACATAAGATAAAACATGGAGGAAATAAAATATGAAAAACATACTAAATGTAGATAAAATAGAAAAATACTATGGAAATAAGGATAACGTAACAAAAGCTATAGATAACATAAGTTTTAGAGTTGATGAGGGCGAATTTGTAGGTATAATGGGACCTAGTGGTAGTGGTAAGACAACATTACTTAATTGTATATCGACAATAGATAGCGTATCTACTGGAAAGATAATAATAAATAATGAAGATATTACAAAATTAAAATCGAAGAGACTAGATAAGTTTAGACAAAATGAATTAGGATTTATATTCCAAGACTTTAACTTATTGGATACATTAACAGCATATGAAAATATAGCATTAGCTTTAACAATAAAGGGAGAAGATACATCTCAAATAGATGCAAAAGTAAAAGAAGTTGCAAAATACCTTGAGATAGGACAAGTATTAAACAAATACCCTTACCAAATGTCAGGAGGACAAAAACAAAGGGTAGCATCAGCAAGAGCAATAGTAACAAATCCATCGTTAGTATTAGCTGATGAGCCAACAGGGGCTTTAGACTCTAAATCATCAAGATTATTACTTGAGAGATTTGAAAGTTTAAATCAAGAACTAAAAGCTACAATATTAATGGTTACTCATGATGCATTTACAGCAAGTTATGCTCATAGAATATTATTTATCAAAGATGGAAAGATATTCACAGAATTAGTAAGAGGAAATGACACTAGAAAAGAATTCTTTAATAGAATTATGGAAGTCGTAATTTTACTTGGAGGAGATGACAATGTATTCTAAGATAGCCATTGGTAATGTAAGAAAGAGTTTTAAAGACTATAGCATATACTTTTTAACAATAACTTTAGCAGTTTGTATATTTTATAGTTTCAACTCTATAGAATCACAAAAAGCCCTTGTGGAAATGCAAGGCTCAAGTGCTGATTATATAGGAACGTTAGTAAATCTTATTTCTGCCCTATCAGTATTTGTATCTGTAATATTAGGTAGTTTAATATTATATGCAAATAACTTTTTAATAAAAAAGCGTAAAAAAGAGCTAGGAATATATATGACTTTAGGTATGAGTAAAAATAAAATATCTAGAATACTTGTTATAGAAACGCTAATAGTTGGTATATGTTCTTTAGTTAGTGGTTTACTATTAGGACTTATAGCATCACAAGGTTTATCAGTCCTTACTTCAAAATTATTTGAAATTAGTATGAGTGATTATTCTTTTATTATTTCTTTTAAAGCAATAGGCAAGACTGCATTATACTTTGGAATTATGTTTTTACTTGTAATGATATTTAACGTAATAGTTATATCTAAATACAAAATAATAGACTTATTATCTGCAGGTAAAAAAACTGAAGATATAAAAATAAAGAATCCATTTTTATATATTATTGCATTTATAGTATGCTTAGTATCTATTGTCACAGCATACATGTTAGTAACAGAAGTTGGGCTTGATATTGGTAATATAAAATTCCAAGCTTCTATATTATTAGGTGTAGTGGGAACCGTATTATTTTTCTTTAGTTTATCAGGATTTGGATTGTATATAATAAAGAAAAATAAAAAAATATACTTTAAAGGATTAAATATATTTGTGGTTAAACAAATAAACAGTAAAGTAAACACAAATTTTATATCTATGTCTATAATATGTTTAATGTTATTTTTAACTATGGGAATATTATCTACAGGAATAAGTTTCAAGAACTCATTAGAATCAGGATTAGAGAAATCTACGCCATATGATGCAAGTGCTCGTTCATATATTTACGGTGAAAAGGGTCTAAAAAGTATAGAAGAAATATTAAAAAGTTCAGGCGTGAAATTTGAGAATGGTGAAAAATATGCTTATTATGATGAGTACTATTCTGAAAATATTACGTTAAATGATGTATTAAACAAGAATATAAGTGAAGAAAGTAAGAAAAAATTAGGTAAATTTGGGAAATGGTCAGTAAATTTTATAAAAGAATCAGAGTATAATGCAGTAAGGGAACTAAACGCTCAAGAGCCAATAGACATAAAAGACAAAGAAGCATTAGTTTTATGTAACACAACTGATACTCTAAAAGTTACAAATGATTTTTTAAAGAACAATGAAACTATTACAATTAATAATAAAGATTACACTTTAAAAAATAAAAAAGCAATAGAAGATAATTTATCGACAGATAATTTTAGTAGTAATCTATTTACAATAGTATTAAATGACGAGGAAATAAGTAACTTTGATATATACACATCAAATGTAAATATCAATTACCCTAAAGAAGATAGAGAAATATCAGAAGAAAAGTTTTCTAAGCTATTTGAAGATTTTATACATGGTGAGATAGACGAGCAATTTATAAATGGAATGACAAGAGACAGCATTTATTCAGAAAATAAAGGAATGACAACATCTATATTATTTGTAGGAATATACTTAGGAATAATATTCTTAATTGCATCAATGGCAGTACTAGCTCTTCAACAATTATCAGAAGCTAGTGATAGTATAGATAGATATAAATCATTAAAAAGATTAGGTGCTAATGATAAAATGATAGACAAAACTATATTTACACAAACTTTAATATACTTTAGCTTACCATTAGGACTTGCATTTATACATGCAGTAGTAGGTATAAATGTAGCCAATGATTTTATAGCAATGTTTAATAAGCCGGATATAGGAACATCATCATTATTTACAGCTTTAATATTTACAATAGTGTATGTAGGATACTTCTATGCCACATACACAGGATATAAAAATATAATAAAAAACTCATAAATTCAATAAAGTAAAAGAGCCATAGTAATTTAAAAATATATCCTATAGAGTAGAAGGTAAAAAAGTCTACCCTATAGGATTTTTTACGTTTAAGTAAATGTGAGATATGAAGTATTTTACCAATAGGTTGCTCAAGGGAAGTAAATTTTTTATTATAGTTGATAAATTAAGATTACAAATGTAATATTTAATTAAATTACAAATGTAATCCTAAGGAGGGATAGATGTGATACAAGTTAGTGAAGCAGAGTTAGAAGTAATGAAAGTTGTATGGGAGTTTAAAAGTGCAACAAGTGCACAGATTATACAAAAACTTGAAGAAAGTACAGAGTGGAAACCAAAAACTATACAAACATTAATAACTAGATTAGTAGGAAAAGAAGCTTTAAATGTAGATAAAACCAACAAAAAAATGTATATATATACTCCAAATATAGGAGAACATGAATATAAAAATTATGCAAATGAATCATTCTTACAAAAACTTTATAACGGTTCAGTAAACCTAATGCTATCAAGTTTTATCAAAGATAAAAAACTTTCAAAAGAAGAAATTAACGAACTAAAGAAAATGCTAGATGAAGAAAATTAATATAAAGGTGGGTTAAAATGCAAGAGTTAGGGGGGTTAATTTTACAAGCATCCTTTTATGGATCAATAGTTGCTGTAGTTATTATTTTAAGTAAAACTATTATAAAAGATAGTATAAATGCAAAATATCATTATTTAATATGGTTATTGCTTGTAGTAAAACTAATAATACCATTTGGACCACAAAGTGATATGAGTTTGTTTAATAAAATACCAGTTAACAGTGTTTATGAAACAAATATAAGTTATAAGAATATTGAAAATAGCACAATGGAAGTAAAACCATCAGAAAAAGAAGTTCAACAAGTCAGTAACACTGATACAACCGTTATCTCAAAGTCAAGTAACACAAATAAAATAAATCCGTATATACCGATAGTCTGGATGATAGTAACTATTAATACATTAGCGGTATTTATAAGTTCCTATTATTTGATTCATAGAACCTTTAAAAAAGAAAATCAAAGTGTAGATGAAAATAAATATGAAATCTTAAAAAATTGCAAAAATAAAATGGGAGTAAAATCTGATATAAAATTAATGATAAATGATTCTGTAAAAACACCATCATTACTAGGTATAATAAAACCGAAAATATTAATACCACAATCAATGATTAATCTATCAGACAAAGAACTAGAGTATATATTTTTACATGAAATTTCTCATCACAAAAGAAAAGATATACTAATTAACTACATATTAATAATACTTCAAAGTATTCACTGGTTTAATCCAATAATATGGTATTCATTTAAAAAAATGAGAGAAGATATGGAAATTGCAACAGATGAAATGGTTCTTAAAACAATCAATGAAGAGGAACACAAAGAATACGGAAAAGCTATATTAACAGTACTTGAAAGAATTAAAAGCTCTAAAAATACTATTGGTGTAATAGGAATGATAGATGACAAAAAGACTATTAAAAAGAGAATAAGAAGAATAAAAAATATGAAGTTTATGAAAAATAAAAAAGCACTATTTAGTATAGTTGGTGTAATTCTAATACTTACTTTATCGGGAGTACTTCTGACAAGTGCTAGAGAAAATCAAAATAATAAAGGAAATGAAAGTTTAGAGGGGGCAATTTCACAAGCTCTTCTTAATTCAACGATAAAATTTAATGGTTCAGAAGTTGAAACAGAAGGACATATTATTTTAGATAAAGAGGAAAAAAATAATAATATAAAAGTATATATGATTACTAGTACTGGAGAGTTTGGTTTTGAAAATGGAATTTTCACATTATCTTCAGGAACCTCTTGTTTACCAACAGCAATGACGTTTGAAAAAGATAGTAATGGTAATTACAAGTATATCAATAGAGAAGAACTACAAGACGGTGCATACTATGAGGATTCAATAAAAAAAGTGTTTCCAAAGAAACTTTGGGAGAGTGCTTTAAATAGTAACAAATACTATGAGGAACTAACAAAACAACAAGAAGAACAAGCAAAATACTATCTAAAATCAATAAATAGAGAAGCTAAAGTTCAAGGAGATTACGTAGAAAAGAAGCTAGCAGATATTAATGTAGAGGCAGGGAATAAACTATTACAAGATAAAAACTTATCTTCATACCCTTATTGGCTAGGAAGTAGAGAAGAATTAGTTAATGGTCAAAGATATTTATACGAAAAAGCGTACACAAAAAGTGATGGTAATGAATTTATAATATATACAAAGAAAAAAGATGGAAAAGTTGTAGAAGAGTATAAATATAAAATTGTAGGAAGTAATATTGAACTAGTTAAATAAAAAAATTGTCAAATTTGCAAAAAAAATAAAAAATATTGTTTAAAGTAATAATCACCGGGTATATATAGATTATAGCAAATTAAGAAATTAATTTAAAAAATATAAAATTTATATATAGAGTTATGGGAGGATATTATTATGAAAAAATTTGTATGTAAGCCTTGTGGATGGGTATATGAAGGAGAAACTGTTCCAGAAATATGTCCAGTATGTAAAAAAGGATCAGAAGCATTTGAAGAATTAAAAGGTGAAATGACTTGGGCGGATGAGCACAGAATAGGTGTAGCTAAAGATATAGATGAAGAAATATTAGAAGGATTAAGAGCTAACTTTACAGGAGAGTGTACTGAAGTAGGAATGTACTTAGCAATGAGTAGACAAGCTGATAGAGAAGGATACCCAGAAGTAGCAGAAGCATATAAGAGAATAGCATTTGAAGAAGCTGATCATGCTGCTAGATTTGCAGAATTATTAGGTGAAGTAGTAGTAGCAGATACAAAAGCTAACTTAAAAGCAAGAGTTGAAGCAGAATATGGAGCTACAGAAGGAAAATTAAAAATAGCGAAAAGAGCTAAAGAATTAGGATTAGATGCTATACATGATACAGTTCATGAAATGTGTAAAGATGAAGCTAGACATGGTAAAGCATTCTTAGGATTATTAGAAAGACACTTTGGAACTAAATAATAAGTTTTGAATTTTAAAGACTGCAGATAGATTTGTATACAAGCAAATTTTTCTACAGTCTTTTTTTATGTATAAGGAAATTATTACGCACTACTACTAGCTAACTAATAGATATGGTATAGAGAAAGTTTACTTTAAGTTGTACAAAGATTACTAATAAGTAAGATTTATATTGTAAATTTGCAGTTATGGTTTTAACTATAAATATGAAATAAAATATAGACTATAGCAATGATAAAATAATAAATTACAGCAGGTGGTTAAAATGACGTATAAAATGAGATTAACAAGCATTGTAGCTTATACAACACGCAGTATATTGGGAGAATACAGTGATGAAAAATTGAAAGCTCAATTGCTTAATTCTTTAACTTCTTCTTTTGTCTTTAATATTATCAATTATTACAATCAATGCTAAAACAAAAGCATGATCCTCAAAATTGATATCAACAGAATAATTATCAGTAAAGGCAAAAAGTTCCTTATCAGCAACAGCGATAACTTTATTGTCTTTATAAATTTTATAGTTATAATCAAAAATATTACCCTCTATACTTAGATTGCCATATTTACTATCGATTTCTATTTTATCTTTAAAAAAAGTAAATTTTTGATTTACAGATGCAACTACATTATTATTTTCATACATTTCATAAGTACTCATAAATGTCATTAATTTTTCCTTAACAAAATATAAAACATTATCATTTTTCAAAATATCAAATTGTAGTCCCAAAGTCATAAATTTATTATCTACGAAAAAGACTTCTTCATTAAATTCATTTTTTATCCAAAAGTCTTCTTTAAACTTGAAAAACTTTGATTTCATATAATACCTCATAAAATCCCCCTTTTAATTAATATGTATGCTTTATTATATTAAACATTATATTAGATTTACAGGTTAAAATATTTACAAATTTTATACAATAATTAATAATATCTTGAAATAGTAGTGTTTATATAGATAAGTTAATTGAAAATGATGAGATAAATATTATCTTTAAAAATATATCTAATAACAGGTTAAAAAATGGATTATAAAAAAGGTATTAACTAGTTTATAATCTATTATAGAAAGACTACACCTTATAATAGAAAAAACTATAGAATTATAAATAGTTGTGAAGATATAGAAATTAAATATTATGATATACTAGAGGAATACATGGAATAATTATTTGTTTTAAGGAGAAATCATGAATATAAAAATAAGAAGAGAAGAACCAAAAGATTACAGAATAGTAGAAGAGGTTGCTAGAGAAGCATTTTGGAATTTATATTTCCCAGGCTGTGCAGAGCATCTTGCAATCCATAATTTAAGAAAGAGCAAAGATTTTATACCTGAACTTACATTTGTTATAGAACTAGATGATAAAATTGTTGGAAGTATATTTTACTCTCATTCAAAAGTTGTATCTAAAGACGGTGTAGAGCACGATACAATTAGTTTTGGACCAGTTTGTATATTACCAAACTTACATAGAATGGGGCTTGGACGCCAACTAATAACTCATTCAATAGAGGAAGCAAAAAAACTAGGTCATAGAGCTATATTAACTTTAGGTTATCCTTATCACTATGAGCCATATGGTTTTGGTGGAGGAAAAAAATACAACATATCTATGCCTGATGGAAGTTTTCTTAAAGGATTATTAGTATTGCCACTTTACGAAGGTGCACTAGATAATATTTCAGGTTATGCTACTTTCTCTGATGCTCTTGAGATTAGTGAAGAAGAAATTGAAGCGTTTGACAAGAATTTTACTTACAAAGAGAAGAAAGTTCAAGAAAGTCAAAAGGAGTTTGAAATTGCTTGTAGTATGCTAGATTAATAAAAACAAAAAATTGAAAAGATGAGACTTACTTAAAAATAGAGATAAGCCTCTTTTTAATTGCAACTAAATTATAATAGTAAATAAATTTAATGATATTTTTAAATAATTATATATTATTATTATTTAGAAAAAAACTTCTTCAAAAAGTTAGAACCATGTAAATCTACAAATTCAAGAAATTGATTATATTTAAAACGATTACTAAAAGCAAAATACACTACCCTATCATCAGTTGAATTA
>NZ_JBOFOR010000043.1:0-36466 GCF_051659545.1 Romboutsia sp.
TCTATTTCTGATGCTTTATCCAAGTTGTTCATTAATAAATTTCTCCAATTATGATAATATATTTATCTATATAATACCAGTATTTTTACTGAAACAAAATATATTATAAAAAGTGACAATATTTAATGGAACATATATAGTTTCTTTATTTTTGAAATACTAGTTCCAATTTCATCTATATCTGTAAATGAATCATATAACCCAGCTACTGATAAAGATGTTATTTCTGATTTTACTTTTCTTCCTTCTCTATTTATACTTTCAATAAATTTATTTTTCTTATCCGTTTCATTGAAAAAGTTTAATATATTTTTATTAAATTCATCTATTATATTTTCACATAACAATTTACAATTTTCTAAGTTCCCTTCTACTACAAATATAAAATCATCTCCTCCAATATGTCCTATAAAACTATTGAAAGGAAACATGGATTGACATTGATATTTTAAAAGATGAGATGTATATTTTAACATTTTATCTCCACTTTCAAAACCATAATTATCATTATATGATTTAAAATTATCTAAGTCAAAGTATAGTATACAATGATTAGTCCCCTTTTCTACACAATTTTCCAGTACCTTATCAATTATAAGATTCCCAGGTAAGCCACTTAAAGGATTTAAATTTCTTGCATAGTTTGATTCCAGCATAGTTGTGTAATGAAGTAGTATTTTAACAGTTACTATTCCGTAGTATTTATTGTTTTTTGTTACTACAATATAGTCATACACATTTTCAGTTTCTCTGTTCATGGCGGCTTTGGATACTTGTGTCATTGGAGTATAATAGTCTACAATTAAAGGCTTTGTTTCCATCAATTCGTATATAGGAACTTTAGTAAAAATAGCATTCCCATATAACGTTGAAAAAGTTCCATACAAAGTATGTTTCATTACTAGTCCTTTTGGATATTCTCCATCTACTATACAAATTCCTCTTAAATCACTTTCATCAAATATTTTCTTTATTTCAATACTTTTAGTATTTAAATCAAATGATTTATCCAGCCTTGCTATTTCCCCTATATAATAGTCTTCTACTCTTATGATTCGATTATTTTTTAACTTATTATACTTTTCTATTTTTTCTTTTACTTTATCATTTAGTTCTTGAAATTTTCTGTCTGGTCTACCTAAAAAATACCCTTGCCCATGACAAACACCTAAATTTATTAGTGTTAATAATTCTGCCTCTGTTTCTATTCCTTCTGCAATCAATTTCATACTTGTAGATATTGATAACTTTACGAAAGCTTCTATCAACGCTTGTTTGAAGGTGTCTTTATCTATATCTCGAATTATATCCATATCTATTTTTACATAATTAGGCTTTGTTTCAGTTATAGTTTTTAAACCTGAGTATCCTGCTCCAGTATCATCTATAGCTATTTTGAAACCTTGGTCTGTATAATTTTCTAAAGCCTTTTTGAAATTTGCATAATCTCCGATTGAGGTTTTTTCTGTTATTTCAAATATGATATGTTCGCAAGACATATTATTCTTTTCTATAAACTCTTTCGTTACCCCTCTTTTAAAGTTTTCATCTCTAAATATATGTGGGTCAACGTTTATAAATAAAAACTTATTTTCAGGTATAATATTTGCACCTTGAATTGCCTTTATTCTGCATAGTGATTCTAATTCCCAAGTTTTATTATATTTTCTAGCAGTTTCAAATAACTTGTCAGGATACTGTAGCACTGAACCTTCAGGTCCTCTAGCTAAAGCCTCATATCCTATAATTTCACATTGTATAATTGACACTATCGGTTGATAAACTATATTGATAGCTTCTTTCTCTAGAATACGATCTAATTCTTTTAAATATAAATCAGCTTCCTTTCCTATCACTACTTCCATCATATTCCCCCATCAAATCATATTTTTACTATATACCTTATAATATATGAAATGTATACACAATATATTAAATATGTGTTAAAAAACATATACTTTAATGCACTTTATAGCTTAACATTTCATATAATATCTAGTTGATAATTTTATTTTTTTTTCAAAAAAAAATAATACTTTATCAAAAACTACTCTTGATTTTGCTTTTGATAAAGGTTATAATTAATCAACAGGCTTAATTAAATGAGTTTGGATTTTTTAATTATACGGAGGTTTTTTCTGATGAAGAACGGAATAGTAAAATGGTTTAACGGTGAAAAAGGATTTGGATTTATATCTGTAGATGGTGGAGATGACGTATTCGTACATTTCTCAGCTATACAAGGTGATGGATACAAAACTTTACAAGAGGGCGAAAAAGTTAGCTTCGAAATAACTGATGGAGCTAGAGGACCTCAAGCTGCTAATGTAAATAGAATATAATTTATTTTAATATAGATATATTTTTATTTCAAAGCAAGGAGCCTCCTGGCTCCTTTTTACATTACCAGGAAATCTTTTTTTTAACAATTACTATATACTTATTACATATAAAAATTATTTACAACTTCTATATAATCCGTATATATACTATTATCTTTCTCAACGGGTCTAATTATCTTTATGCAAAAAACATAGAGATTAACTCTATGCTTTTTGTGTTCTTACTATATTTCTTTTCATTTCTTTTGGTAGTACATTCCATATGTATACTGCTAATCCAAAATCTAACATGCTATGTATTGCTGTTCCAATACCTACTAAACCTACTACAGCACCCAAAAACCCTTTATCATAATATCCTTCTGACAATGATGTTCCAAAATAAAACGGCATTACCACTAAAACTTCACATATTCCATGTATTATACCTATCATTGAAGAAAAAACTAGTGAGGATTTTATACTCTTAATCTTATTTTTGTTTCCTTTAAGATAAAATGCACCTATAGAAACAAATACTACATGGCTTAATGCTCTTAATACTACAACTATAGGGAATCCTCCCATAAAAAATCCTACAGTCGTTCCTATAGTAACAAACAATGCCGTTCCTGGTGATATAAACATCGCTATAAATATAGCTACATGGCTAGCCAGTGTAAATGATGCAGGTTCTAAAATAAATTTTATAGGCGAAAACATGGGTATTATTATGCCTATTGCACATAGTAGTGCTGAAATTATAATTGCTTTTGTACTTAATTTACTGTTCATAAAGTATTCCCCCATATATCTGTACTTACGTCTGTATATACATCTGTAGTTACAGTTTAAGCACTTATAATATTTTTGTCAATATAAATCAAAATAACTAAGATGATTTTTCTTAGTTATTTTGATTTAATAAATTTACATTAGTATAATAATATCCTTTTAGCTTCATTAACTCTTTATGATTTCCCATTTCTTTTATTTTTCCATCTTCTATTACTATTATATTATCGCAATTTTTTATAGTACTTAGTCTATGTGCAATTATAAACGTAGTTTTTTCTTTCATTAATTCCATCATAGTTTCTTGAACTTTAAGTTCTGTTTTTGTATCTACACTACTAGTAGCTTCATCAAGTATTAAAATATTACTTTCCTTTAATATACATCTCGCAATTGTTAGTAGTTGTTTTTGACCTTGACTAAGATTTTGTCCGCTTTCATTTACTATAGTATCGTATCCATCTTCAAGTTTAGTAATAAAATTGTGTGCACCTACTCTTTTACAGGCATTTACGATTTCTTCATCTGTAGTATTTGAATTTCCGTATCTAAGATTTTCTTTTATGCTTTCCCTAAATAAGTAAGAGTCTTGAAGAACTACTCCAAAGCTATTTCTATAACTATCTCTACAGTAATTTCTTATATCAATACCATCTATTTTTATTGTTCCTTCATTAATATCATAAAACCTGCTAATCAAGTTAACCATAGTAGTTTTTCCACAACCAGTTTCTCCTATAATTGCATTTGAAGTATTTGCTTTTATCTTTAAATTAACATCTTTTATGATATATTTATTTGCCTTGTAACCAAAGCTAACATTTTCAAATACTAAGTCATTATTTATTTTTTTAAATAACTTATAGTTACTTTTATTTTCTTTTTCTTCTTCACTATCTAGTACTTCAAAAACTCTTTCACATCCAGCAACTGCACTTTGTAAATTATTGAATAGATTTGCTAAATCATTCAAAGGCCTCGTAAAGCTTTTTGAATAGCTTAAAAAAGTAGCTATTGCTCCTACTGTTATAAGGTTATTTATAGCTAATATTGCCCCAACTACAGATATTAATCCAAAAGCAGTATTATTTATAACATTCATCATAGGCATTAATAAAGAAGAATAAATTTGTCCTTTAATACTTACCTTCAACATATTTTTATTTAATGATTTAAAAGTACCTACAGATTTTTCTTCATAATTAAAAGTTTTAATAATATTTATTCCACTAATCATTTCCTCTATATGTCCATTTAACGCTCCCAATCTAATTTGCTGTTCTCTAAACAATACCTTAGTTTTATTTGTAATAATTTTAGTTAAAAACATGACTAATGGTACTGTTACCATTGTGCATAAAGTAAGAATTGGACTTAAAATAAACATTACTACAATAGTAGATACTAAAATAAAAATACCTGATATAAGACTTGTTATTGAATCCGATATTCCACTACTTATATTTTCTATATCATTACTTATTCTACTCATAATATCTCCATTGCTATTTCTATCAAAAAATTCTATTGGAAGATTTTGCAACTTTATAAATACTGTTTTCCTCATTTCTTTTACTACTCTTTGGCTCATTCCAAATATTATAAAATTCTCTATAAAAATAATTACTCCATCTATTAAGTAAGAAAAAATTAAGCATGATAGTATTACAATGAATAACTTATCTTTTTTTAAACTAATTAAATCTATACCTTTCCCTATTAAGTAAGGAGCTACTATAACTAAAATACAGTCTATTATTATTAATAATAGTAATAGATAAATTACTTTTTTCTCATTTTTAAAGTAACTCCATAGTCTTAGCATAGACTTTTTAAAATCTTTTGGTTTTGCTTTTTGTGTGAATCTATTTTTTTTAGAGTATTTCACTATATCATCTCCCCACTTATCTGAGATCTAAATATATCTTGGTATATTTGACAATTTTGAATTAACTCTTTATGTTTTCCTTCTCCTACTATTTTACCTTCATCTAATACATATATTTTTTCACAATCTATTACTGACGAAATTCTTTGAGTAATTATAATATAGCTTAAGGCAGATAGTTTGTTTTTTAGATTTTGCTTTATTTCCCATTCTGTACTTAAATCTAATGAGCTCGTTGCATCATCAAGAATTAGTACTTGTGGTTTTTTTAGAAGTGCTCTAGCAATTGATATTCGTTGTTTTTGACCACCTGACAAATTCATTCCACCTTGACCCAATTTAGCATTATACCCCTCATCTAATAGATTTATAAACTCATGTGCTTTAGCTATCTTTGAATAATATATTATTTCTTCTATAGTAGCTTTTTCATTGCCCAATTTTATATTATCTATTATACTCCCTGTAAACAAAGTATTATTTTGAGGTACTATAGATATGCTATCTCTTATACTTCTATCATCTATTTGACTTATATCTTTATTATTTATAGTTATTTTACCTCCATCTATTTTGTAAAACTTAAGTATTAAATTTACTACAGTTGTCTTTCCACTACCAGTTGAACCAATTATGCCTATAGATTCACCTTTATTTATTTCTAAATTTATATTTTTCAAAACTGGATTTAATTTAATCTTATTATAAGAAAAGTGTACATTTTCTAATTTAATATTTTCTATTTTATCAATCGTATCTAAAGTATGGTTATTATATTCATTGTCTTCCTTGAGTATCTCAGACACTCTTTCGTAAGAAGCTTTAGCTCTTATAAATACATTGAATATATGAGATATCATAATAAGAGACGATAAAATTCTAGTCATATAATTTATATATGCCACTATTACACCAATTTTAATTCCATATTTATTGATACTTCCTAAGTATAATACTATTACTATTCCTATATTCATTATAAGAGTTATTAATGGAGTAAATATTGACATAAATCTCATTGCATTAGTTGTTGTTTTATACAAATCTTCACTTACGTTACTAAATTTATTTAATTCATATTCATATTTATTAAAAATTTTTACTACTCTTACTCCACTTAAATATTCTCTTACCATTGAATTTAAATTATCTAAGCTTTTTTGAACTTTCTTGAATAGTGGGTATCCTATTCTAAAATTTACAGCTATCATTATAAATGCTCCTGCTATTATAAAAAAAAGAACTACTGATAATCTTAGATTTAATTTAATTGCCATTATAAGACTTCCAATACAAAGTATTGGTGCCTTAATGAATACTCTCATAGTTCCATTTATAAAATTTTGAAGCTGATTTATGTCATTGGTTATTCTCGTTATAAGTGATGCTTTATTGTATTTATCAATAGTATCAGAAGAAAAATAATTTATTTTTTTAAAAATATCATTTCTTAAATCATAAGAAAAGTTTTGTGATACATTTATAGATATTATGTTTCTAGTCAATGCAAATATAGCCCCCATAAAAGTAACTAAAAGCATTTTAAAACCTTCATTTACAATATAATCCATATTATTTTGCGCTATTCCATTATCTACTATCCTTGACATTATACTAGGTTGTAACAAGTCACATATGGATTCTAATGAAACAAATATTACTGCTATTATAAATAATTTATAATATTTTTTTATATAAACTTTCATACTACACCTCTATTTTTAAAATCTAAGATAAAATTTAAATTCGAAACTAGCTATTATAATTATATGCAAAAAAATAAATCATAGCAATTCTATGATTTATTTTTTACACATTAAGTTGTTTTCTTTCATTAAAAAAATGCTTATATGATATATACGTAGCTATAATACTTGAAATTGATGTTGAAGATAATATCATAAACGTCACCATTATTTGAAACTTTATTGCAAGTAGTGGTGATGCTCCACCTAATATAAGCCCTGTCATCATTCCTGGAAGAGATACTATACCAAGGGTTTTGGCAGAGTCTATTGACGGCATTATCGAGACTTTTATGCTTTCTCTTATTATAGTTTTGGATGCGTTCTTTATATCACTTCCCAGTGATAATTTGACTTCTACTTCACTTCTTCTACTTCTAAAACTTGTATTTAAATTTCTATAGCTAAGTCCTATAGCCACCATAGAATTACTTACTACCATACCAGCTACTGGTATAACTTCATTTGGTACAAATTTTATCGCCCCAGATATTACTAGTACTGTAATAGTAATACTTGTTCCTATAATCAAAGCTATAAAAGATATACCAACTACGTTTTTTATTCCTTCTCCTCTTTTTTTAGTATTTAATGCTCCATTAAATATCATAATTAGTACTAATATTGTTGTAAAAACATAATTTTCTAATCCAAATACAAAATCCAAAATATACCCAACTAATACTAATTGTATTATTGCTCTTAACATGCTTACTACGATTTCTTTTTCTAATTCTAGTTTTTCTTTATACGATATAAAAATTGGTATAACAAGAAGAGCTGAAGCTATTACTAGTGATATTATATCCATTAATTTAGTTCCTCCTCATTTTCTATAATCCCATCTTCAATAGTTATCTTTCTATTAAAAATAGATTTGCTTTGTTCTATATTATGAGTAATCCATATTACAGTAGTTCCACTTTTATTCATATCTTTTATTATTCCTTCTACTATCTTTAAATTATCTTTATCTAGTGCAGATGTTACTTCATCTAAAAGAAGTATTTCTGGCTTATATATTAAATTTCTTATAAGGGCTATTCTCTGCTTTTCTCCTCCCGAAAGTGAATTTACATCTTTATTTATATATGATTCATCTAAATTAAATTTATATAGATACTCTAATATTTTAATTTTATTTACATCTTCTTTCCTTGTTTCAAAAGGATAAGACAGGTTATCATAAACCGTTTCACCAAATAGATATGGTATTTGAACACAATAACTTATTTTTTTTCTAAGCTCTGTTGGATTATATTCTTTATAATTTTTATTTTTAAAAAATAAATCTCCTTGTGAAGGACTAATTAAATCTGAGCATAATTTTAATAAAGTACTTTTCCCACTTCCTGAGGGACCTACAATTGATATGCACTCACCTTCATTAATATCTAAATTAATCCCATTTATTATATTAGTATTGTCGCTAATGTAATGTATATTTTGCAACTTAAGTATAGTCAATTTTTCTACCTCCCCTATAATATTAATTTTTATTTCTTCTTTAGATATTTATTGTATCTTATTGAAATATATAAATGCAAGAAAACTTCAAAGTATTAATATGATATTAAGTAAATTAAATTAAAAACACCCTATCATCTTTAATATAAGAGATAGAGTATTTTACTATTACAAGTAATTTTTTAGCTTTATTTAATTTTTACTAATACTAAATACTAAATTAATGTTCTACAACCTATCTTGATTTTTTATATAAAACATAACCCAATGTTAAAGCTGCAGTACCTAATACTATTACTGAAATTATTTTTCCTTTTGGTAAGTGGTCTTGTAAAACTTTACCTTGTTCCACTACATTTACCCTTAATGCATGTATGTCCATATCTCCACCATGTTCTTTACATGCTCTATTAAAAGTTCCAACAACTTCTACAGTATCTCCCTTTTGATTATATCCTCCATACATCTTTACCTTTGAACCATCTTCTTTTGTCATATATATACCCATTGCATTAGTAGTATCATTAATATTTATCCATGAGTAATCTTTTCTCTCTAATTCTTCACCTATAACTTCTCCCTTTACTATTACTTCTTTCTTATCAAATAATTTACCTTTTTCTATTAAATCATTTAAAGTATAATCTTGAGCATTTATATTTATAGGAAAACTAATTAAGAAACACATCATAGTCCCTAGTAAAATCTTGCTTATCTTTTTACACATAGTTTTTTTATTCCTCCAATTGTAAATCCTATTAGAGCAAATACTGATATAAACTCTAATCTACCTAAATACATTGCTATAATATAGTATATTTTTAGCACTTGTGGCATTGTTATTGATGTAACACCTATTGATAAACCAACATTGCCTGATATAGATGCTGACTCAAAGGCTGAATCTAATAGCGGATATCCGTAATAGCATCCTATTAAGGTTCCACCTAAGAATAATACCATATAGCACACTATTATTATAGAGCTAGATTTTACTACATCACTATCTAATACATGATCTTTTATATGATGGAATTTAAAAACTTTAATTCTCTTTTCTGATCCTAGTTGTCTCTTTAAGTCAGCTATAAGACCTTTGAATACTATTCCTATTCTAAGTGCCTTAAATCCTCCAGCTGTAGAACATGCGCATCCGCCTAATAACATTACTACTATCATAATTACTAAAGAGAAGTCCCCCCACTCTAAGGCAAATTGTCTTGCATATACATTCATAAATCCAGTTGTAGTATGAGCTGATAATAATCCATATATTCCTTTTCTAAAAACTGCTATTGAATCAGAATATATATTTAATTTAGTTAAACCTAATACTAATAGTACCGAGCTTATAAATATTGTAGTAAAGTATGTTTGTATTTCTATATTTTTATAAATTTCTTTTTTATTTCCTTTCCATACTGCATAGTGGAAACCAAAGTTTAAAGAACCAAGCATAAAAAATATTATAGTAACTATCTCATATGAAAAACTATGGTAGTATAACATATTTTGACTCATTGGCCCAAATCCACCTGTACTCCATGCAGATGCAAATATACAGAAGCCATGATATAAAGAGCTTAAAGGACTTAATCCTATAAATATACCATTTATCCAAAATACAAAAGTTCCTACAGCTAGATAAATCAAACTTATATACCATATTATTCTAGTTGTATGTCTAGCATTTGGAACTAATTCTATATCTTTACCCTCTCCAACGTACATTTTATATGCACCTTGCATTTTATTCGTTAAGAATGTAAGTGCAAGTACAACCATACCCTGACCACCTACAAAAGTTAACATATGTCTCCATACATTAAGACTAATACTGGCATGGTCTAAATCTTGTAATAAAAATACACCTGTAGTTGTAAATCCACTCATTACATCAAAACATGCATCTATAAATGATACCATACTTCCGCTTAAGTAATATGGTATGGCACATAATACCATTAATATTATCCAAGACAATGATGCAATTACTAATCCATGCCTCCACTCTACGTATATTTTTTCTTTATTTGCATTTCCTAATATCATTAGTACAAATCCTGTTATTAGAGATATACTTAAACTTATAGTGAAATCTAAAAGTGGTTCAAATTCTTTTAGAGATAATGCTATTAATATAGGTATTATCATAAGAAGCCCAGTCCCTACGACTATATATCCAGTGTAGTAGCTTATTACCTTTAAATCATTTATATTTCTCTTCCCTTGTTTCATTATATCTCCCTCTTATATTACTTTAGTTATAATTAATAAAAGTGCTACTAGTATCCCCATATACGATATTTCCTTAGCAACACCTAAACATATATCCTTTAATTTTAACATTACTCCACCTCATTTTTTAATTTTAGTGCTTAAATAAAAATTTTTCTAATACTGACTTGGCATTTTCACCTTCACTGGTCATGTTACTACTATCTGTAACTAACACTACCTTGTCACTTTCTTTTATCATAGTATCCCCCTTAGGATATATAACTTGTGAATCCCTAAATACAGATACAATGACACTATTCTTTGGCATATTAATGTCTTTTATATATTTGTTAACCCAAGAAATTTTCTTATCTATTTCTACTTCCACTAAAACCATTTCTCCTCTTTCAAAGGTTTGTATTATTTTTATTTGCTCACTTTCACATTCCCAATCGATTAAATTTGTTATTACTTGAGTGCTACAAACAGTACTGTCTACACCTAATGTTTTGAATACAGTTTGATTTTTAGGGTTATTTACCCTAGCTATTGTATGCTGAATATTAAAATTAGTTTTAGCAACTTGACAAATTACTAGATTTTCTTCATCTTTACCCGTTACTGCTGCTACTACATCTGCTATATCTATATCAGCATCTTTTAATACATCAATATCTGTACCATCTCCATTTATTATATCGATATCCATCTGCTCCGCTATTTTATTACATAAATTTTCATCTTTTTCTATTAATGTAACATGATGTTTTTTTTGCTTTAAAGTTTTTATAAGATAAAAACCTACTTTTCCTCCACCTATAACTATAACTTTCATATATCTCCCTCTTATACTCTAGATTTTAATTCTTCTACCCCAAGTTTAATTGGGTTTACATAGTCAATATTTAACGACTTATATATATGTTCTTTATTTATATCTGACACCTTTGCAATAACTTTTTTTACATTAAATACTTTTGTTGCTACCTGACAAGCGGTTATATTTATACTATCATTTTGAGTTAATGCTAAAAATAAATCTGCATGTTCTATGCCAGCTTCTTTTAATATATCAATATCATATTCTACTCCAATAATTCTAGTAGCATTTAAACCACTTCCTAAAGACTCTAGTCTACTATTATCTCTATCTATTATTACTAAATCATGACCTTGGTCTAAAAATTCCTTTGCAAGTGAGGTTCCAACTCTCCCACATCCAGCTATTATAATATACATAATCTAACTCCACCCTTTTGAATTTTTTCTATATACTTATTTTATAAAAGATCGTATAAAGATTCCATTAAGATATGTTTCTATATATAAAGATGGTATAAAGATTTTGCTAAAATCTTTATACCACCTTTATATAAGCTTTATTATTCATCTATCATCCTATATCCAACTCCTGTTTCTGTTATTATGTATGTAGGTTGAGTTGGATCTTTTTCTATTTTTCTTCTTATACTAGCCATGAATACTCTTAAAGATTGTGTTTCACTTTCAGAACAACTTCCCCAAATTTCATTAGCAATAAAGCTATGAGTTAATACTTTTCCTGAATATTTAGACATTAAAACTAGTAATTTGTATTCTATAGGTGTTAAATGTATCTCTTTTTCATCTATACATACTTTTCTTTTCTCGTAGGATATTTCTAAGTCTCTTAGTTTAAAAGCTTTATCTTCTCTATTTATATTATTTTCTCTAGCTATATTTCTAAAGGCTACTCTTATCCTTGCTAATAGCTCAGATGAACCAAAGGGCTTTGTTAAATAATCATCTGCTCCTTTGTCTAAAGCTTCTACTTTATATCTTTCATGTTCTCTTGCTGAAACTACTATTATTTTTGAATTTGATACATACTTTAGCTTTTCTATAACTTCAAGTCCATCTATATCAGGTAATCCTAAGTCTAGTATTATTACATCAGGCCTCATTGACAATGCCATGGATATTCCTGTATTTCCATATTTAGTTTCTTCACATCTATAGCCTTGAGCTTCTAAAGATATCCTTATAAATTTACCAATAGATTTGTCATCTTCTACTATTAATATCAATGGTTTTATTTCCATATTTACCTCTTTCCTAATTATTTGGTATTCTAAATTCAAAGGTTGCTCCACCATCAGAATTATTATAAGCCTTTATATCTCCACTATGAGCTACTATTATTGACTTGCATATTGCCAATCCTAATCCTATACCTCTTTGTTCTAGGTTTTTTCCATCTGATTTTGTATAGAATCTTTCAAATATATTTTCTATCCCTGTTTCTGGTATACCATTCCCATTATCAGAAACCTTAAAAATAGTATTTTTTTTATTTTTTTCTATTGTTATATAGATTTCGCTACCTTCTGGAGTGTGCCTTATAGCGTTATCTATTAAGTTGACTAATACTTGTATTATTAATAATCCATCCACATTTATTACTATTATTTCTTCTGGAAGCGATACTTTTAAAGTCCTATCACTTCTAAGGTGGCTTGTTCTTTTTAGAGCATCTGATATTATCTCTTCTGCTACTTCCATATTTTTTTTAATTTCTAATCTGCCTTCATCCATTTTGGTTACACTCAGTACATTTTCTACAGATCGAGTAAGCCACTTAGAGTCATCGTATATATTATTCAATAATTCCTTTTTTACATTATCATCTAATTTATCGTAATTTTCTAAAATAGTTGACGTTGAACCCATTATACTAGCTAAAGGAGTTCTTAAATCGTGAGATATTGATCTAAGTAAATTCCCCCTAGTTCTTTCTCTATTTGCTTGTATGCTATTAATTTTATTTTTTTCATATAGGTCTTCTTTTTCTATAGCTAGTGCAACTTGAGCTATAATAGATTTAAGGATTATTTTTTCATTTTCTAATATAGAGTCTTTTGTAATTACTTCTATACATATTACACCTAGAATACTCTTTTTACCACAAATTGGATAGTAGTACATACTTTTCTCACTATCAATTTTTATAATTTGTTTTTCTGATTTTTCTAAATGTAAGTACTCCTTTAAAACGCTTAGTTCTATTTTTGATTCAAGCATATGTGCTAATTCTTTTTTCTTATTGTATTCATACTCTATCGGTCCTAGATTCTCATTTTTAACTTGTATGAAAATATTTCTACTGAGCATTTCCCCTAAGCTATCAGCACAACATTTTATTATTTCTTGTCTGCTTTTTGCTTTTAATAGTTTTTTATTATTTTCATATAAGACCCTCATTCTTTGCTCTTTTACTAAGTATTCCTGAGCTTCTTTTTTAACTTTTGATGTTGATGTACTAGTTAATAATGTTGCAATTAACATTATTAAAATAGTCACTATATAATCTGGATCTTCAATAAAAAAAGTATAATATGGCTTTGTAAAAAAGAAATTAAAACAAAGTACACCTATTATAGAAGAAGTAATTCCATAAATATATCCATCTGTAAATTTTGAAATAAACATTATTCCTACTGTGAAAACTAATATTATATTAGATTCCTTAAGCCCTATTCTATCAAATATTAATGATATTAATATTAAAATAAGCAGAATGCCAACTGTCTTTATAGTATTTTTTTTAATATTCACTCTAGTCCCCCCTATGTTACCGTATCACTCTATTATAATTATTTTATGTTTTTGAGTCTATATATTTATTTTATAAAATTAATCATTTAAATTTCTGATTTTTACGTAAAAATTAGCTTCGCTCATATCACCAAATACTCTACTCGTTGCGTAAAAAAAGAATCTTCTATAAAATTATAATATAGAAGATCCTTTATATTTCTATCTTAATTCTTTTCTTACCCAGTTGTTTATGTCTGAAATTACTTTATCTCTATCAAATTCATTTAATATCTCATGGTACATATCTTTATAAATTTTAATTTTCTTATATTTAGATCCTATATTTTCAAACAATATAATTGAATCTTCTTGATAAACTATTTTATCATCTTTTCCATGCAATATTAACACTGGATATTTAAAATCATCAATGTTTTCTTGTATAAATTTAATAGCTTTGTTACACTCAATAAACATACTTCCGCTTATTTTGTGTGCTACTAATGGATCATTATCATAGCTTTCTACAACTTCTTTATTTGTACAAATCAAGTGGGATAGTCCATTATCTACCATTTCATCCATTCCCAAGTTAATATTAGCTTCCATTAATCCAGCTTTATCTGCAGTAACTCCTGCTGATAAGATTATTCCATCTACCTTATTTTGATATTTTATACCAAATAAAGTAGCTATCATTCCTCCCATGCTATGTCCTATTATAAATATTTGTTTACCTTCATTTTCTCTTTTTATAAGTTCTACTATTTCATCTACATCACTTGAAAACTTATTGTAATCATCTATGTAGATTGTTTTTCCTCCTGATTTTCCATGACCTCTATTGTCGAATCTGTATACGCTATATTTGTAGCTATTTAATTTAGAAACCACGTAGTCATATCTACCTAAATGCTCTGCTAATCCATGTACAATTAAAATAACTGCTTTTGCATTATCTACTAAATCTCTTTCTACATTTAAATTTATATTATCTTTAGTTGTGTATACTTGTTCTTCACTTAAAATCATAAAGGACCTCCCTATTTATATTTTAGAACTAGCACTTATTAAATAATTCTATTTATATGCAAATAATCCTTTATATAAAAGAAATTTAGTTTTGTAAATAAAATTATGTCATTTTTTATCGCTAAGTATAATGACATTAACTACATTATAGTAGCTTATCATTTTTTAACCATATATTGTAATTTATTTAAGCATAAAAAAATATGAGATATTATCTCATATTTTTTAATGATATTCTCTATCTATAGTTATTACGCAGTTGTATTCTGGATGAACATCTTTTATGCATTTTTCTATATTTTCTTTTAAATCTTCCTCAGACATAATCTTTGTAAGTTTTTCATTATCTACAACAACATCAAATATTAAATTCTTATGTTCTCCGTGACCTATTATTCTAAAGTCATGCATAGATTTTATTACTGGATTATATTTAATTATTTTTTCTACTTCTTCTCTTGCAGTTGCAATTTCCTCATTTTCAATACAAATTGGATCCATATGAATTACTAAATGAATTTTTAACTTTTCAGAAATTTCTCTTTCTGCTGTATCTATAATATCATGTATAGTCATTATATCTATATCTGCAGGAATTTCAGCATGTATAGATGCTATACATTTTCCAACACCATAATTATGTATTATTAAATCATGTACTCCATTTACATTTTCATAAGATAATACACCTTGATTTATAGCTTTGACTAGTTCTGGATCTGGAGCCTCTCCAAGTAATGGACTTATTGTCTCTTTTACTAGAGAATATCCTGCATAAAGTATTGCAAGTGATACTACAATTCCTACATACCCATCAATTGGAAGATTAGTGAATTTTGCTGCAAAAAACGATATTACCACACAACTTGAAGTAAATACATCTCCTAAAGCATCTAATGCTGCTGCCTTTAAAGCTGATGAATCTATTTTTTCTCCTACGTATTTATTAAATCTACTCAACCATGCTTTAACCAGTATTGATGCAATTAAAAGTATTAATGGGATAATTTCAAATTTAATTGGTACAGGATTTAAAATTCTTTCAATTGATGATTTTATAAATTGAACTCCAACAATCATTACCATAAAAGCCACTACTAGTGCAGATATATATTCTAATCTGCCATGTCCAAAAGGATGTTCTTTGTCCGGTGGAATACTTGCTAACTTAAATCCTATTATAGTTACTACAGATGATGCCATATCAGAAAGGTTATTGAATGCATCTGCTGTAACAGCAATACTAGATGTTAAAACTCCTACTGATATCTTTACAATGAATAGAAATAAGTTTAAAACTATGCCTACTACTCCTGCTAAATAGCCATATTTATTTCTAACATATTCTTTTTGAATATTTTCTTTGTCCTTAATAAAGGTCTTAACTAAAATTTCAGAAAACATAAATATCTACTCTCCATTCTTAATAAGTATTATTCCGTTCGTATAACTATATATATGTGGGTATTTTTTCATTTTAAAAAGGATGCAAATTTGCATCCTTTTACATACTAACATATTTTTTATTTTTCATAAATAGTATATTACGTTTATGTAGCAATTGAATGTCTACTATTTTCTTTTATGCTATTATAATAATTAGCATAAGTTAAGTTCATATATGGGTATAAAACTAAGTATCCTATGCCAAAAGTAAATGCTGCAAGTACTATCCATCCTATAAAACTTAACATAAGAACAAAATAGTTCATCTTATTACCTTTCATAATACTAATACTTTCTTTAATACATTGTATAGCTCCCATACCTTCATTTTCTGCTAAAATAAAGTAAACTTGAGATATCATTAAATTAAATATAACACCAGGAATTATAAGTAATACATAACCTAGACTTATTCCTAACCCAACTAATATATTTAATATCATTGCTGGTAAGAATTGTTTAAAGCCTGCGAATATATCTTTTATTTGGAAATTTTGTCCCTTTGTTATTCTTAAACAGTAGTATGACATACCTACAGTCATAATTCCATATAAAATAGAAGATGCATATCTAATTATAATATTGCTTTCTAAATCAAAACTTATCCTAAATATATTAGACACAAGATTATAAAGTAAAAAGGCTAATACTACAGTTGTCCATTTTCCTTTTAGTTGTTCTAACGCCATTTTTTTATATTGCTTAGTGTTCATTATTAAGTTCTCCTTTTTATTATAAATATACTATTACTTTGTATAATTCATTATATCATAAAATGATTTTATATATATTTTTTTGTATATTATTGATATATTATTGATATATTATTGATATATTGATTAAGATGACATATTATAATTTTAAACAGCAAATAATATTTCTATCATTGTTATAAGGAGAAAATTTTAAATATGGATACTATTAATATTAAGAGAAAAGAATTAGAAAATATCTATGGTAAAATAAGCCCTTTTGAATTTAAAAATGCTCTTATCGATCTTGCAACTAAACCAATTCAAAAAAGTACACGTACTTTACTTGATGCGGGAAGAGGAAATCCTAATTGGCTTGCTGCAACCCCTCGTGAAGCATTTTTTACTTTTGGACATTTTGCTATTGAAGAAAGCCGTAGTTCTTGGAATATGGGGCCATTAACTGGTCTGCCTCGAAAATCTGACATAACTACTAGATTTAATTGCTACTTAGCTAACCATTCTGAAATGCCAGGAGTAAATTTATTAAAAGATATTGTAGACTATGGAGTAAGCAAACTTGGATTTAATTCTGATGATTTCATATATGAATTAACTGATGCAATACTTGGAGATAACTATCCCTTCCCAGATAGAATGTTGGTTCATATTGAAAAATTAGTAAAAGAGTATTTGGTTCAAGAAATGAAATACGACACTACAAAAGGTGGAGATTTTAACGTATTTGCTGTAGAAGGTGCTACCGCTGCTATGTGTTATATCTTTGACTCTTTAATTGCAAATAATTTACTTCTAAAGGGAGATAAAATTGCTATAATGACTCCTATATTTACACCATATTTAGAGATTCCACATCTTCCAAGATATGAATTTGAAGTTGAATATATAGTTGCTGATGAAAAAGATAAAAATGGCAAACATACTTGGCAATATTCTGATACCGAGCTTGAAAAGCTATCTGATAAAGATATTAAAGCATTGTTCCTTGTTAACCCGAGCAATCCACCTTCAGTAGCTATTTCTCCTAAATCTACAAGTAAATTAGTTGATATAGTTACAAACGCTAATCCAGATTTAATGATTATTTCTGATGATGTTTATGGTACCTTTGTCCATGGATTTAAATCTTTAATGGCTGAGATTCCTTATAATACCCTAGGTTCTTATTCTTATTCTAAGTACTTTGGTGTTACAGGATGGAGATTAGGGACAATTGCTTTACATGAAAAAAACGTTTTTGATAAGCTTATTTCTCAGCTTCCATACTCTATTAGAAAAAGAACTAATAAAAGATATTCTGATATGAATACTAATCCTTCTAATGTTCCTTTTATAGATAGAATTGTAGCTGATAGCAGGCAAGTTGCTCTTAATCATACAGCAGGACTTTCTACTCCTCAACAAGTACAAATGGCATTTTTCTCTGCCTTTGCCTTAATAGACGATAAGAATTACTATAAAAACTTGACTATAGATATTTGTAATCATCGTCAAAAACTATTATTTAATAGCCTCGGCTTAGATCTTGATAAAAATTCTAATAGTGCTGCTTATTATACTCAATTTGATTTGTTAGAATGGGCTGAATATAATCATGGTAAAGCTTTTTCTGATTACCTTGAAAGTAGTTACAAGCCTGTTGATATACTATTTGACTTAGCAGAAGAATCCTCAATAGTACTACTAAGCGGAGGTGGCTTTGCTGGTCCTGAGTGGTCAATAAGAATTTCTTTAGCAAACCTTTACGATGAAGCTTATTCTGAAATAGGAATCTGCCTAAAGAAAGTATTAGATAGCTATTTTAAAAAATGGACTGAGGAGTTTGATTTATAATTATTTTAATTAAATTTAACATATAGAATGCAAAATTTAAATTTTATAGTTATAATTATTATTAGCAATTAGTTTCTACTATACTTAGAATATTAGGGGGATATGCTATGAAGTTCGAATGTTTTTATTGTCCAACATTGCAAGATGGAAATGTTGTTAGAAATAATGATGGAATAAAGAAATTTAGTTATGGGGATATAGTTCCATCAAAAACACTTTTTTATAACTACGGAAAGAATTTTGCAATTTACCAAGGTGGAGATTTTTTTGTTGTTGAAGATTCTGTTTTAAAAAAATCAATAAAACCTGATGATTTAAAATATCCTTTAAAGCTTGTTTTTAATAAAGGAACTCAATTAACAATATTTTCATCTAAAGACTTACCATCTGTAAGATTACTACTTAAGGGAGAAAACGAATTAGAAAAAGAGCTCGGAGATTTATTCTACTTATCAATTGTGCTAAATAGAAAAATTAAGAGTATTCAATACAAAGTAATGTCTGAGTTAACTAATAGTGCTAGAGATGCAAACTATATGAACAGTACTTTAGATTCTCAAACTGGAGATTTATTGGATGAATTAAAAGAAGTTGAAAGTAAATTCTATACTATAACTATTAATAATCCTGGGTTAAAAGAAAATTACTTAAACTATATGAACTTCGGAAATAAAGAAGATTTATTTGAATTATCTATTAATAAATACTTTGAAGAAGGTACAGAGCAATATAAAGACTATCAATTGCAAAACTTAGTTTGGGAATCTAGACCTATTTTCCCTAAGTTTAAATTAGACAACCTGATTAGCTCTTGCAACTATAAAAAATTTCAAGAAGCAGATTAATAAAAATCAAGGCAAAATATTTTAAGATATTTTGCCTTGATTTTTATAGTTTTATATATTTACTGCTATATATTTAATTACTTAATATTTTTATCTTTTTATAAATCTTAAATTTAAATCATCTATATTAGCTTTTACTGCTCCTATATAATAATCTATATTTTTTATGGTTTTTGTAAATTCTCCATGCCCATCAGATCCAGCAGTGATAATCATATCATTCTTCTTACAAAATTCTACGCACGTCTTAGTTAGTTCTTCTCCATTAGATGGATAGTAACATTCTATACCATCAATACCCTTATCCTTTAAATCCTCTAATACTTTAATTAAACCTTCTTTTGAAAATTCACTATAGAAATTGCTAGGATGAGCAAGTACTGCATAACCACCAGCATCTTTTATAGCTTTACAAACTTTTTCTATTGGTGAAAAATCATATTCTATATAATCACAGCCATACTCTTTGTAATACTTTAATCCATCTAGTAGTTTTTGTGACAGTCCTTTTTCCAAAAGATAATGTACACCTTTCCATGCACCTTTTCTTCTATCATATTCGTAATTTGCATAATCTTCACTAGATACTTCATTAAAATCTTTTGACATTCTATCAATTAAATCTACGCTCGTTTTTAGTAGCTCATTTCTTGATTTATTTATTAAATCAAATAAATTTTTATCATCTTTAAAATCATAGGCCAATACATGAAGTACCTTATCCTTATATTTACAATCTATTTCAACACCTCTTATAGCTATTATTCCATATTCTTCACATGATTTTTTTAATCTATCATAAGCTTCTATATTATTATGGTCTGTTACTGCTATCACTTTAAGTCCTTTTTTATATGCATCACGTGCTACTTCTTCAGGTGACATTGTCCCATCTGAAAAATATGTGTGTATGTGTAAATCTACCATCATATTAAAATTCCTCCTATCTTTGACTATCTTTAATGTAATTCTAGTATAAAGGTTCTGTTAAAATTAATCTATAGTAATACTTCTATATAATTTTTTATAAAGACTTGATTTTTAAATTAAGATTCCATTTGAATTTTTTCTTTAGAAGTTCTTTCAGCAATAAAGGCTGAGATTAATATTATACTACCTCCAATAATTTGCATGATAGATAATGGTTCTGAAAGAAATACTACACTAAAAAATATTGCTGAAACGGGGTCTGTATAACTAAGTAATGCTGTAGTTTGAGCTTTTATTTCTTTTATAGCCGAGAAATAAAGGCAATATGCTACTCCAGTGTGTACAACTCCTAAAATTAGTATTAAAATTAAAGATTTTGAATCTTTTATAACCAAGTCATTTCTATATATAATAAAAGGAAGAAGAACTATTGCTGCACTAAATAATTGTATGAAAGTCCTTTCATAATCATCAATGTCTTGTATATACTTATTTAGCATAACTACAGTTGCATACAAACACGCTGCACCTAAGGCAATACTTATACCTTTGGCATGATTAAAGTTCCCTATAGCTGCACTAGATTGGCTATTCACTATTAAAAATAATCCCAGCATCGCAGAAATTACCGATACCCCAACTTTTAGGGTAAACTTTTCTTTTAATATAAATGGTGATAAAAACACTACTATTACAGGTGCAAAGTAATAGCTTAAAGTTGCATTGGATATTGTAGTATACTCATAAGATTGAAATAGTAATACCCAGTTAAATCCAATAAGTACTCCTGATAATATTAAAATTGAAAAACTTTTCTTAGAATATTTTTGTTCCTCATTGTCTACTTCTTTTTTATTGTTTTTTATTAAAACAATAGCACCTACAACAACACTAGCAATTACTGCACGTAAAAATGCTATTTCAAATGATTCAAGAGAAATATTTTTTACAAATACTCCTAAACTCCCCCAAATACACATTGCTACGATTATTTTTAATACTCCACTCATATTACCCTCCTACTCCTTTATTACACACTTTATTTTTTTCCCTTATTTAAATTTTAATATGTATTAGATTTTAATATACATTTTTTATTTTAAGATAAACTACTGTTTATAATTGTATATTAAATATGCCTAGCAAACAATAAATTACAACCAATTAACTTTTAGATAGAAATATATATTATTCTTTTTTTTATGACTTGTTTTTCATCTCAATTTTATTCATTTCATTTACATAATTGCTTTTTCTTATTTTTATACTTTTTTCGATATACCTTTTTCCAATTTATAAAGCTAAATTGTTGAATTATTTTAAAAGGTATTTTAATTATTAAGTTCAATTTAGTAAGTAAGGAGTGATGCCATGAACTTTAAAAAAATAATTTTATTTTTTAGTATATTATTGTTATTGCTTTGTGCTAGATTGTACACTAGTAGTGCAGAAGTATATAATCAAAACTTTCAAATAAAAAATGTAGCCTTTAAAATTTCATTAATTGAGACAGCCTATGAAATGTATAATGTTAATTTAAATGATTCAAATTCTTATGAAGAATTATATAAAAACTCTTCTAAAGAGGGGTATAAGCACTATAAGTGGTTAAAAAACACTTATAATTCTATGGATCCTGATATGAAAAAGAAATTAAGAAATATATTTGAATTTAATACTTGTTGGAACTATATAAATGAAGTCCTTGAATTAAAAGATGATGCTTCAAGTGAAGAAATAGTTAATAAAATTATTAGTTCTAAGAATTTAAACTTAAATATGTACTTAAAGAATGATGTTGATTTGTTCTTTAACTATTTTTCTACTGTGTATTTCGATTCTTATTTTAATAAATATGAAAATTTGTATTTAAATAGAGCAACTAATTTAAATAAAATTATTTTAAATAAAAATATAGATATAATTAAATTTATTGAAAATGTATCGGGCTTAAACTTAGATAAAAATTATAAATTAATTTTTTACTATGACTTTAATCCTTTACAATCTCAAGTATTTAAAAATAATAACACAATAATATCCACAGTGCAATTAGATACATCTATTCAAGACCTTATAAGTATTGCTTTTTATCAATACTCCCATTATATATTTGATAATTTTAAAAACAATAGCGACCTTTTAGATGTTTATGATAATCTATTATCAGATAAATTTTTTACATCTAAATACAATAAAATAGGTAAAGACTATTACGACTTTAACATCTGGTGTGAAGAAAATTTAATTGCTGGCTTTTCTAGATACTTAGATTATAGATTTTTTCAAACAGATAGTAATTTTACAAGCTATGCCTATGATTTAGATTTTTATAATTATTTAAGAAAAATTAATTTCAATCCTAAAAATAAAAATTTAAGCGATGTATGCATAGATTTTTACAAAAACAAAATGATTCAAGCTCCTCTAAATTAAATATTCAAATATACCCAAATAAATAGTGTAAACCCCTATACAAGGAGCTCACACTATTTATTTTTATCTATATCCTATTATAGCTGCACCTAAAGCTCCAATTATTTGAGTATCCTCAGCTATAAATATGTTTTTACCTAGGTTTTCTTCTAACATTTTGACAAGTACCTTACTCTGAGCAAGACCACCTGTAAATGCAATTTCATCTATTATTTCTCCTCTATTTAACATAGCACTAGACTTGTTAGCTATAGATTTTAGTATCCCTGCTGCTATTTTTTCTTTTTTAATGTTTTTTGCAAGTAAGCTGACTATCTCTGATTCAGCAAACACAGTACACATAGAAGATATATTCTCTGGCTCTTGGTCCTTTGCCAACTTATCTATATTTAAAATATCACTTCCTAAAATATTAGAAGTAAGTTCTAAAAATCTCCCTGTTCCTGCGGCACACTTGTCATTCATTATAAAATTAACTACATTACCTTGCTTATCTAAGCTAATAATTTTGCTATCCTGTCCACCTACATCTATAATAGTTCTAATATTTTTATTTAAAAAATGAATCCCCTTAGTATGACAAGTTATTTCTGTTACTTTCTTATTAACAAAATCCATACTAACTCTTCCATACCCAGTTCCTACTACTTTTTTAATATTTATTTTATCTATACCTTCTGATAAATAGTTATAAACTTGCTCTGAAGTAGTTTTAGGGCTCCATCCTGTAGGAATGATTATTTTTTTTACTATCTTTTCTCCATCAAATAATACTCCCTTAGTTGCTACTGAACCTGAATCAATTCCTATGCTATACATACGTCCCCCTATTTTACACACACATCTTCTTCAATCATTTCTATAAACGCTTCAAATCTAGTTCTTAATTGTTCTGTATCTGATTTAGAGTAATCAGTTTCAATTGCCATGTATGGTATATCCTTTTTAGTTGTTACAAATTCTTTTATCCTAAAGCTTTCTACATTGAAAGTATGACAAGCTTGAAGAGTAACATCTACTACTCCATCTACTTTATACTCATCTATTATTCTATCTATCATTTCTATTCTATTGTCATTGTGCATCATGCAAGAGCATCCTATATTTAAATATTTTTCTGTTAATGCATCATATACATCTTCTGTTTCTTCGTTTACTAATAAATCGTTGTTTCTTATTGCTCCACAAAGTTCATAAGCAACTATAGATGCACCACTATCTTCAATAGTATTTATTATTTTCTCACTTATTCCTGCTATTGGAGAACCTGTTATTAGTATTCTTGGTTTAGATGAATCTACTGGACTTTCCCCTTTTTCATATCTCTCTTTCATAGAATCTATAAGTTTTCTTAAATCTGCTTTTAGTTCATCTCTATCAAATTTAAATCCTGATTGATATAAAACTTGATGTATTTCCATACCCGTTAAAGCTGATGGCTGTAATTTGGCAAGCTCATAGTATTCTTTTAAAAGTATTCTTTCTTCATTTTTATCTTTTATTGCAGCTCTTATATCATCTTCACTAATAGTAATTCCTAGAGTTTTTTCTGTCTCTTCTTTTAAAATTTTCATTTCTTCTTTCCAAAGCTTATATGTATATTCTCCTCTTTGCATATTAGGTAAATGCATTACGTGAGTTGGTTTAACTTTACCTAACTCTTCATACATTTTTTTCTTTCCATCACAAGTAGTTTCTCCTATTAATAAATCTGAGAAATAAAAATATGGGCATGTATCAGTTATTGCATGACCATAACTTGATTTTATAAGTGGACAAAGGTTCCTAGGAAGTACCTTTTCAGCATCTGGTATTGCCTCTTCACTAACACCACATACACCCACAACTACAGCTCCTGCAGCCATTGGTATTTCCACTGGTGTATATGTACAAAATACACCTACTAATTTTTTACCGCTTTCCTTAAGTTCTTTTGCTTTAATAAATCCATTTCTTCTAGCTTCATTGAAGCTATCAAAGTTGCTTGGTAAATTTATCATATATTTCCCCCTGTTTAATTTATCTTTCATATAGATTTTACATTATTTATCAAACAATATTTTAAGTTTTTTTCTATAGTTCAATCTTCTTTTATAGATAATTTCTATAATTCGATTTTGTTAGTTAATTTATTTCTATATATTTAAATAAAATACAGTAATTAATTAAAGTTGTACTAGTAGTCTAATCTTCTAAAATATAAAAAGAACCATTCTAAATAAAGTGTATTTAGAATAATTCTTTTATATATTAAATATAGCCCCTATAATTACTTGATTGAAATTAATTTTTCAAATATACTTTGTAGTTCCTCTTTTGAGCAGTTATCAAAATCTTCAAGTTTTTTTATACTATATCCAATTATTATTTTTTTATACTCATTTGCTTCTAAACTTACATTACTTTTTTCTTTAGTTGTATTTTCATCATATACTTTTTTAAATTGATGATTAATTTTTACTTTTTCTTCCTTGTATTTTTCTTTTTTTATAAAGTATGTAGACAATGTTGATGTAAGTGAACTTATAAATCCTATTCCTAAAATCATAAGTATCGCCGCTACAAATCTTCCCATTGGAGTAACTGGTGAAATATCACCATACCCAACAGTTGTTACTGTAACTATACTCCACCATACAGCATCACCTATACTTATTTTTTCAACAACTGAGATAGTTACAGATCCTACCAATATAATAATAAAAACTATAACTAATGTATAATTAAAATTATTAGTTCTTATAAATTCATCAAAGTTTCTCTTAAGTCTTCCTGATACAGATATTATTCTTAGAATTTTTACTACTTCTCCTAAATTAGCTATTCTTCCTATTTTCAATACATTTAAAGCTCTAAAAACCGTAAACATAGAATTAAAAGGAATTATAGATACCAAGTCTATAATATTCTTCTTTACAAACTTCTTTTTGTTTTTGCTCTTATATAATCTTATAAAATAATCTACAACAAATATTATCCATATTATATTGTCTATAAGTAGCAGTGCTTTATGTGCCTCATAACTTAAATTTTTATTTAACTGTACTACTAAGTTTATGGCAACGATAATTGATAGTATTGCCATAATTATGTTGTAGGTTATATACTTTTTTTTCATTAAATATTAGTTGAATGTATATTGTTTGTTTTCGCATTTCCAATTCCCACTATATCCTTCACTGTATGCTCCTAATTCAAAGTGTAGCATAGATATTCCTAAATCTACTTCTTCATAGCCATGGTTTGGTTTAGCTATAATTGCTTCTACTTTATTATCTTCATATTTATATACTACTGGCCTTGCATTTACAGCAGAAGGTGCATCTAAAATGAATTGTGCTCCACTTAAAACCCATGTTGGAATTTTACTATCTTTACTTTTTAAGATTTCATCTGTTGATTTTTCTTTTTTGTTTAGTGTTTTTACAAGTTTTTCCTTTATAGATAATTCTTCTTCTGTATATCCTACTGCTATTATACATACCAATTCTTCATTTTCTTTAATATTAATGTGCTTCTCACATTCTTTCTTCTTGTAAGTACCACCTAACCAGCAAGTAGAAAGACCTTTATCTGTAGCTTCTAGAACTAACATTTCTCCGTAATAACCTAGTTTTTGCTTGTAGTTTTCTATATCTTTATTAGCTACTAATGCTATGAAAGATTTTACTCCATTTATCATTCCATAAGAAGCTTTAAATCCACTTACAATTTCTTTTCCTTCTTCTACAAATTGAATATTTATTCTAGCCTCATTGTTTATAGAATCTATCATATTTATAATAGATTCTATATCTTCTTTTTTTATATCTTTTTCTATATAAGTTCTTCTTGAAACTCTGTTTTCACTAGCTTTTATCCACGATTTTTTTAAATTCATTATAATTCTCCTTGCTCTCAATGTATATTATAGTTTTAGTATTTTTTATAAATATATTTATATATTAGGATATTTTTTCTACTCTTTTATCAATTGTAGACAATAATTTATTTGAAGTTAAGTTAATTCCTATAGCTCCTATTGGTGCTGTAATAAGAACACTTAAAATTGCTATTGCCTGCATAATTTCACCACCAGCTACTCCCATTTGCATTGGTATAGATGCTTTTGCCGATTGTACAGTTGCCTTTGGTAAGTATGCTATTACACAAAATAGTTTTTCTTTTTTATTAAGATTAGTTCCACTTAATGATAATAAAACCCCTATAGATCTTATAAATAGTGAACATGCTAATATAGTCGCTCCTACTGTAAAGTAACTTCCTACTAAGGATGGATTGATTGCCATTCCAACAAAAGAGAATAGATACAACTTGCCTGTTTTCCAAAGTAAATTCATTTTTTCTAAAATTATTTTGGAGCTTTCTATTATATAGTTTCTAATAAAGAACCCATACACCATTATAGAAAGTAATGAATTAAACATTTCTATATGGAAGTTCTTCTCTATAAATCTCATTCCTAAACACACTAAAAATGCTATACTAACCTTTATAAAGTCATTATTGGCACTATTAATTAGGTTTTTACTTAACTTAAATAATATAAATCCAATTAGTATACTTATTAATATAGATATTGGAATTAATATAAGCGAAGTAACTATTGATGTACTTTCTCCTGTACTACTTTGCATATAAATCCCTAAAAAAGTAGTAAATAAAGTAATAGCTATAGTATCATCAGCACTTGCACCTACAAGCAACATTTGAGGTATTGCTTTGTCTTGTCCAACTTTTCTTTCTATTAAAGAAATCATAGAAGGAATAAGTACTGCTGGACTTACTGCTGCTATAATAAATCCAAGTATTGCACCTTGTATAAATGAAAAATCTAAAAATATCATTGATAAAAATGCAACTGCAAAACCTTCTAAGGTAGCAGGTAAAACACTAAGTAATACTGCCGGTTTTCCTATTTGCTTCATCTGATCTAAACTTATACCTAAACCTCCTATAAAAAGAACTATAACTAATGCTACATCTTTTAGTGTAGGTGCTAATCTTAAAGTAGCTTCTGGTACTAAATTTAAAAATGCAGGCCCTATAACCATCCCCACTAGCATCATTCCTATTAATGATGGTAATTTTATTTTTTCTACTATTAAGCCACTATTGTATGCTAATAAACCTATTATGGCTAAGCTTAAAACTGTACTAAGTATTGTCATAAATACCTCTCCTATCTTTTGTTTTAAATTTCACCTCGCTTGAGTGACCTTTCGGTGAAACACTTCATCTCCCCCAGCTGTTCTGCGTGTTACGCAAAAAAATAGACTCCTACCCTTATTTACAAGAGTAGGAGTCATTAGCTTTCGCGTTTAATGGCGAACTCCATCGCCGATTTAGTTAACATATATATAATATCATATTATTAATTAGATGTAAATTTTAAAATTTTATTGTATTCAACCTTCCTATTTTATGAATATTTTAAGATTTTGATTAATATAATTTTTAATACAAGCTTGTATCTTTGATTGGAGTGATACTTCTGTTTTCTATATCTTTAAATGTAATGTATACTTTTATTTTATCTATAGTACTGTTTCTAATAGGTAATCTGATAAAACATAAGATTAACTTTTTTACTAAGTTTTGTATACCTGCACCTGTTATTAGTGGCTTACTATTTTCTATATTAGTGTTACTATTAAAAGTTTTTAAAATTTGTACGATAACTATGGATACCAAGTTAATGCCATACTTTATATGTGGGTTTTTTACCATAGTTGGTCTTGGAGTAAGTTTTAATATTTTTAAAAAAGGAGGAAAATTATTAATAAAGTATTGGCTATTATGTGGTATTTTAGCTTATTGTCAAAATCTATTAGCACTGTTTTTATCCAAGTTACTAAATTTCAACCCATTACTTGGACTTATGTGTGGAACGATTTCTATGGAAGGTGGGCACGGAAGTGCCGCTGCTTTTGGAGCTACTATAGAAAACTTAGGGGTTAGTGATGCTATAAGTGTTGGTATTACAGCTGCTACTTTTGGTCTTATACTTTCTGGTTTACTTGGAGGACCTCTTGCTAAGTTTTTGATAGTAAAATATAACCTAATATCTAATAATACTGTAAAACATAGTAATCATAATTCAATTTCTACTTTAACAAGTTATAGTTTTACTACAAGTTCATTCTTAGAACAAATACTTATAGTTCTACTCTGCATAGCTTTAGGTGAGTTTATCGCAAATATATTTTCTCTTTCTACTAACATTATAATTCCTGCTATTTCTGGTTGTATGTTGATTTCAATTATTTTTAGAAACGTAAATGATAAAGTTAAAATCTTTAAATTTAATTTTAAGATTTTAGATTTTTTAGGTGATGCTTGTTTGGGTATATTTTTAACTATGGCTCTTATGAGTATCGACCTGTATAAGCTTTCTAGTCTATTTGGACCTATTTTGATAATAGTGTTGTCCCAAGCTGTATTTATAACTTTATTTTCTATATTTATATGTTTTAGGGTTTTAGGAAAAAATTTAGATTCTGCTATTATGATAAGCGGACTAATTGGTCATGGCCTTGGAGCTACACCTACAGCACTTGCCAATATGAACTCTGTTGGTGAAATATATGGATACTCTGAAAAATCAGTTTTAGTAGTTACCATTGTTGCTGCATTTTTATTAGATATATTCACAATGCCTTGCATTATATTTTTCATCAATATATTAAGCTAATAATATTTAATTTGGAAAATTTTAATCATTTGAGAATTAAATTAAAGATTCAAAGACATAATATTTATAAAGACATAATGTATATTAATAAAAATAATTTGGAGGTAATTATGGAAAGTAATTTAAATTGTTTAGCTAATAACTGTGCTTTTAATAAATCTGGAAATTGCTATGCTTCACATATAAAAATTGAAGGTTTTGATGCTTCAATAACTCCAGAAACTTATTGTGATACTTTTAAAAATGGAACTGCTTTTAATATATCTAACTATAGTGGAGAAGTTTCTTTAACTAATAGTCAAAATATATCTTGTACTGCTAACAACTGTATTTATAATGTAAGTGGCGGTTGTAATGCTAGCCACGTAGATATTAATTTTCAAAATTCTAGCTGTGAGACTTTTATGTCTAAATAATCTACATAAACAAAATAGGAGGATAGAATCTATCCTCCTATTTTGTTATCTATGCTGTTATTTTTGTTTTATCATTGTTATCTTCTTCCAGTACTCCTAGCTTTTTGGCTACAAATTTAGTTGTACTAGCTTGTACTATTAAAGTAACTAGTATTGTCATAAATACTACGGAAGATATTATTTCATATCCAGGTAATTTCATAGAAACAATTATACCCGATAAAGCTGCAGGTATAACACCTGTTTCTCTAACCCACATCATAAATAACTTTTCTTTAAATGTCCATTTTGCATTTTTATCAAATGAAGTAGATACTAATACTACTATAGGTCTCGCTATAAACATTAATACCAATACTACTATTAATGCCGGAGCCCAATATTTAGCTAATGCCTCTAAATTCACTTGTGTTCCTAATACCACGAATATTCCCATACGGCATAGTGATCCTATATTTTCTCTAAAGTTATGCTCTGAGTGGAAATCATATTCTGGAACCCAAAGCCCAAACATTTTCTTATTTCCTGCTATTAGTCCTGCTATAAATACTGCCATGTATCCACTTCCGTGTAAAAGTACTGCTATTTCATACGCTAGTGCAACTTTTAAAATAGACATTATTGGTGCATAAGAATGGAATACTCCCCATTTTTTATCTGATATTAAAACAGAGAACACATATCCCATAACTATTCCAACACCTACTCCAACTACTGTTGCTACAACTAATTCTTCTATACTTTTTCCTATTGAAAGATGTCCACTTGTAACCACCCCTAAAAGAGTTGATACTAATATAGCTCCTACTGCATCATTAAAAGCAGATTCACTGACTACTGTTTGCTTTATTTTATCTTTTATCGGTACTTGTTTAAAAACTGGTATAAGTGCTGCTGGGTCTGTTGATGCTACTACCGAACCTAAAAGTAAAGCTGTCATAATTGGTAGTCCAAATATTTTTCCCGCAAATAAGCCTACAATTCCTGCAGATATAATAACACCTACTGTAGCTAGCATTCCTACACTTAGTTTTACTTTATTTAAAACTTTTAAGTTTATTTCTCTTCCACCTTCATATAGTATAAATGCCGATCCAAAGGTAAGTATAAGATTATTTTCTACTGGAAACGCCTGTATACTTATCAAGTTCAATACTGCTGGACCTATTATAATTCCTGCTATTAAATATAAAATCACATCTGGTACTTTTATAATTTCACTTAGTCGTCCTAAAACAATACCTGTTATGGCAATTGCTGCAAATATTAACAACAAATTATTAGTTGCAATTGCTTCTACTGTATTTTCCATTTAAATCACCTCTTCGTTATTCGTTCGTTTTTTTTGACTAAAACTGATTATATTCCTATTAATTGACTTAGTCAACTATTTTTATTTTTATTTTTTTTACGTAAAAAAATAGCCATCCTTTAAAGGCTGACTATTTTAACATTTAGCTTCTATTTTATTTACAATAATTTACTGATATTTTATCTATTATAGTACATTGATAATTCTCAAGTATTTAGTTTTTATAAATTCTATTTTCATAAACTCTTTTCATAAAGTTTATATACAATTGCTTTTCTTCTTCCGTAAAGCTATAAGTAACTTTATCAAACCAATCTTTAAATATACCCCTTAGGTCTTGAAGGCTTTCCTCACTTTTTTTATTTAATGATAGCTTAGATGACCTCGTATCTTTTTCATCCTTTTTCTTTTTAACATATCCTAAATCCTCTAACCTCTTTATTGTTCTAGTAACAACTGCCTTATCTACATTTAAAAGTATTGAAAGTTCATTTAATTTTATATTTTTATTTTGTTCTATTATAACTAAATACTTTATGTCTGAGACCTTAAATTCATGATTCTTTAGGGCTTCCTGTGCATATTTTCTAAAATCTTTAATTATCTCATTCTTATAGGTATTTATTATTTCAAATTCCAAAGCATTCACCTCTATAAAACTGTCTACACCTTTTCTTATCTATGTTTTAGATAAACAAGGTGTTCTTCAATCTTTCCGTCTTTTTTTATTTTTATTATATATTCGTTGTAATGCGCATTATGTGGCTTTGTTAGTTTACATTCTAACACATACTCATCATCTTCTAATTCTAAAAGTTCTCTATCCTTCAAAAATTTTCTATCTAAAAGTTCCAACAATCTATCCATATAATTCTCCTAATATATTTTAATTTTTTATTAGTATTCTATATTATTGGTTTTACTATTAAATATCCATATGAATTTAATTCTATACTTTCTTTAAGTACAATCTTTTCCTTAGTAAATAAATTTTCTACTTGTTTATCTAGCAAATATAATGGTATCTCTATTTTTTGTTTATTTTCATTATTGTTAATTATTATAGTTATATTTTCTTTTTTTAATATAACTATTCCTCTATCACTATCGGCAAAAAACCATTGATTTAAAGTTGATTTAAAATCATTATGTTCTTTTCTCAATATTATTAGTTTCTTTATAAAACTATGTTGTTCTCTATCTTGCTTTTCATTTTCCCATACCATACATTCTCTTTGACCTTCACAGTCTTTAGTTTGAACTCCTACCATTCCTACTTCATCACCGTAGTATATGCAAGGACATCCACCTTGTATAAACATAAATAAATAAGCAAGTTTAAATTTATATTGATTTCCATTAGCTAAACTAAGAACTCTTGTGGTATCATGACTTCCTAACAAATTAAAGGTTACTTCACTTATTTGCTGTGGATAGCTTACCATTATTTCATTTATTGTATACTTAAATGTAGTTGCATCAATTTCATTTGTACAGAAAAATTTTAGTATAGCATCTCCTAATGGGTAATTCATAACTGCATCAAATTGATCTCCCATTAACCATGGTAGACTATTATGCCATATTTCTCCTAATATGTATACATCCGGTTTAACTTTTTTTATTTCTTTTCTAAACAATCTCCAAAAACTATGGTCTACTTCATTAGATACATCTAATCTCCATGCATCTATATCATATTTTTCAATCCAATACTTTCCTACTTCTATTAAATAATCTATAACCTGAGGGTTTTCTGTATTCAGCTTTGGCATTTGAGGTACACATGAGAACGTTTCATATGGTATATTTTTTTCATCCATAAGTTCAGTTGTCATATCTATCTTATTTATATCCTTAATATAAAACCAATCTTTATATATGGACTTTTCTTTATTTTTCATTACATCTTGCCACTGCTTTGAATAATATCCAATATGATTAAATACTGCATCTAGCATTATCTTTATTCCTCTTTTATGAGCTTCTTTTACTAGAGTTTTAAGAGTTTCTTCATCTCCTAAATGAGGATCTATTTTCATATAATCTATAGTATCGTATCTATGATTTGTATGCCCTTCACTTATTGGACAAAAATATATTCCCGTAATACCCAAATCTTTTATATAATCCAAATTATTTATTACTCCTTGTAAATCCCCACCTGTAAAATTATCATTTGTAGGAGGGGATCCCCATGGCTCTACATTATCTTGATTAATATTTGGATTGCCATTTGCAAATCTATCTGGAAATATTTGATACCATATAGTGTTTTTTACCCACTCTGGTACCTTTGGAATATCAATATTATTTAAATATGAATAGCCAAAGAAACTTGCTATATTACACAATTTTTCTTCATCATCTTCTTTTCCTAATATATTAATTCCTTTTTCTGTATATAGAAGTTTTTCATTTTCTCCTTCTATTACAAAAGCATATCTTGATCTTTTTGTTTTAGTTTTATATTCTGCTTTCCAATAGTCAAAGTACTCTGTTTCTAGTTCCTTTTTCATTTCGATGAAGCATCCTCCACTCCACCCTATTCCTGAAGCATTAAGGTTTCCTCCGCCTACTTCACGAGTTTCCCAAATATAAGGATCCCCTATTCTTAAATTTACATTTTTCACTTCATTCTTCTTACTTCTTAAACGAATATGTAGAGTTTCTTCATCATATCCATAGGCATAATTACTTTTTGGTATATGAAGCAATGCTTCTTTGCATATATTAGTCATCTCTGTCCCCCTGATATTTATATCTATTCAACTATATTATAATTGTAGTCTATAAAGTATTAACAGACAATAAAATACCCTTATACTCGTTTTACTTTAAAATTAGTTCTTTGCAATTAGTTATTTTGTTCCATTCGCAGTTTCCACATATATCTTCAAGTATCTCTTCCGTTATATGTGAATATACTTTTTCTTTTATATCACTATATCTATATATGCCTTCTTCTATTTTAAAATAGCTACATAATTTTGAATCAATTTTATTTACTTTTTCTTCACTTTTACATACTAATTCCTTATCATTGTAAGGACATTTACTACAAATATAATCAAGTCCAAATATTACTTCAATATTTTGAGATTCATCTTGTAATTTAGCGATTACCCTTTTAATATTTTCATTAAATTCTTCACTATATCCTTTTCCTATATAAGCTTTCATACATAAAATATGATGTGGTCTTATTTTTAACATGTTTTCATCCCCATACCTACTCTTTTTGATACACTAACACCTATTATTGTTGCTAGCCCTATTTTCATTAAATCTACTAATACAAAAGGTATTACGCATAAAGTTAATCCTTCTATAAAACTTACTTTCATTATTAGAGTAAACTGCAACGTTCCTATTGTATAACTTGTTATTAATCCTAAAATCATCCCTACTACTATCATAGGTAATGAACTATATTTTTTAGAAAAATATCCTACTACTAATGCTACTATTGGAAATGACAATATAAATCCCCCTGTTCGACCTATTATAGATGAAATTCCGCCACTCATTTGTGCAAATACTGGCATTCCTATAGCACCTATCAATATGTATATCACTTGTGATATAAAGCCAAGTTTAGGCCCTAGTATTAATCCACATAGTGCTACTGCAAAAACTTGCATGGTCAATGGTACGGTTGTGAAAGGCAATGGTATTGATATCTGAGCCAGTATAGATGTGATACTTGCAAATAGTCCACATATTATTAGTTCTTTAGTTGACATCTTCATATTTTCCCCCTTGTTAGCTAACTTTTAGGTTAACCTTTATTTTTTATTAGGTTTACACTTTAATTGTATAACAATTCTTATTTTTGTCAATTTAAAATATTTTTAAAATATAATATTCTCTTTACTTTAGCAACCTTTTAGATAAATATTTCATTTAGTCAACTATTTACCCATTGCAAAAAACACATCATTATATATTTGATGTGTTTTCTAATGTACTACCTATATCATTGGAAGAGTGAGAATCAGAACCTAAAACAGTCGGTATTTTGTATTTTTTTATTAATTCTAATAAATATCCATATAAGTAAGGCTCTTTGCAATATTCTTTTCTTAAACCAGAAACATTATAATCTAATTCATAACCTTTTTCTTTTATTAAAGTAACAACTTCTTCTAATTTTTTATTTTTGCTGTAGTCATATGGAAATACTTGATTAAATTTTCTTACCAAGTTTAGGTGTCCAATCCTTTTTGGTTTGTATTCTCCTAAATCACTATTTATAACTAGCTTTATAGTTTCATAATATTTATTGTAGACTTCCTCTATAGAACCTAAAATATTAATTATTTTTTCAAATTCTTTTGGATTAGAATCTACAAAATGATATTCTTCACCTATTTTAATAATATGAACAGATATAATTGAGTCTTCAATATACTTCCCATATTTGTCTAGCATATTTTTAATTTCATGTTCGTATCCTTCTAGATAATCAACTTCTACCCCAGAGTTTATTTTTATTTTTTCTTTATACTTTTCTTTTAATATTGATAGCTCTTTAAAATAATTTAGTGCTTCATCTTCATTCATAGCACTATCATTGTTTGAAGACGGGTCTTTAAAATTATTTGGAAGTGGTAAGTGTTCTGTAAATGTTATTTCTTCTATACCTACTTCTATTGCTTTTTATAGTGATAGGTAAGTCTTTGAAGTTATCTCCAACTTTTCCCCCACTTCACACCGTACGTGAGACTTTCACCTCATACGGCGTTCCAACAATTTTACACTCTAATAATTAAATAACTGAATTTCCTACTAACT
>NZ_JBOFOR010000044.1:0-8321 GCF_051659545.1 Romboutsia sp.
TTATCTTTCAACGTAATCACCCTCACACATCCTTTTATATTTAACTCTTTGATAAGAGTATTAACATAAAAGGATTGGTAAATTCTGTGTGGAAGAACTTTTAATAATTTTTTGGCCTACTAATAGTATGTACTAAACACCTATTAAAAATGGTGTTAATATACCAGTTATTGTTTCTATATTAGTAGTTACGAATTTTGTTATGTGTGAATAATTTTTAAGTACTAATATACCAACGAATACAAGGATTATAGGTATTATATACCTTATAGATTTTAAGACTTCTTTTTTTATGTCTTCTTTTTTATTCATTTAAATCTCCTTTCGTGTACTAAGTACATAAAAAGACCTTCAGAAATGCTAAATCATTTCTGAAGGTCTTGCTAACAAGTCATTACTTGCTAATCAACCGGGATATTATCCGAAGTGACGGTTGATTAGCACAAAAGTGAAAGCTACTCCCCTTCAAGGGCTTATATTATCTTATTATAATTCTTTTTGTAGTTTTTTTCAAGATGTAGCTTTATTATTAATAGTTAACTGCTTTAGTAATTTTATCTAGGATTTTCCTTATTATTTTAATGCTTATTACTACTACAACAGATACTACTATAGCTTCCTCTGAAGAAAAAGTTACTACAGGGTGGATTATTTCCTTTGCTAAAAACATATAACATAATAATGTAAATAATAAATAATTGCAGTCTATCAATATGTATACTAATTTTTGAAGGTATCCATTGTAATATCTTCTTTTTGATTTAACCATAGATTTCATTATAATTCTTAGATTAGTTATAAAGTCTTTTAAACCATACTTTACCAAAACACATATACTTAAGCTTACTATATATGGTAATTTATAAATCATAGTTACAGCTACAGAGATAACTATTATAGCTATAAATACTATGCTATCCATTATATTTTTAATAAACTTCCTTCCTAGTAAGGCTAGTATACCCGCTCCTAATATATACTCCATATTAAAACCTCTTCCTAAAATGAATAATATATTTTAATTCTTATTAAAATTATAGCCTTTAATTATATATCGATTCATTAATATTATATAATCTATAAAGATTTTATAATAGATAGGAATTCATGGAAATCACTTATTTGAAGTATTTTGTACCCTTCAAAATTATTAGGCAAATCTTTATGCTTCATAACAACATTATCAATAACTATTGAATTATTTTCTATTTTTGTACTTCTTAATAATAAAGTATGTTACAAGTATTATAGGTATAAATAGTACTAACAGAGGTATAAATCCTATAACACCTAGTATTAATCTTTCTCCTAAAACTAAGGTATAGTTGATACTGGTTACAAAAGTACTTACCACTTTGTCAAAAAAAGAATCTTTAACATTAATTTTAGAATTATACTTATCAACCTCGCTTATATCAAGATTTACAGCTGTATAAGTTATATCCTTATTAAGTTTATTCAGGTTTGCCTGTAATTTTTCTCTCTCATATATAACGTCGCTTAAGGCTTCCTCAAGTTTGATAGTATCTGAGAGATTTTGAGCATTTTTTAATAATTCCAATAATCTTTCTTCTCTAGTTTTTAATACTTTTATTCTGCTTTCAGTATCTTGATATTGAGTAGTTACATCAATGCTTTCAGTAGTAGTGTTTACAATATTTGAATATTTTTTTATTTCTCCAATAAATTTACTAACATTATCCTTAGGTATTTTTAACTGATAGCTTGCATATCGTGTATTTTGATTTCTAGTTTGAATTGAAGTGTTGCTGATATTTGAAGTAGCTATATATCCACTAAGTTGATTTGTAAGATTTTGAACTTCACTTACTGTTTTTTCAAATTCTGTAGTTTCTAATTGTAAAAAGGTATTTACTATTATTTTGGAATCTTCTTTTTCTATACTATCCATTGATTTTTCATTGGTTGATTCTTTTTTCTGTTGAGGTGTGCTTAAATTAACACCTGAATCCACTGTTTTAGAACCACATGCGGTCAATATCATAATTAATATCAATGGAAAAATTATAGCTATAATTTTTTTCATTATAACCTCCTATTGTACTTATAAATTTTCTATGGCATCATATTATCAAATATTATATTATCACTATATTTATATGCTTTTTTCAAGTCATCTTTATTTCTTATTGTCCAGGATATTATTGGTATGTCTTTATTTCTTAATTGTTCTACTCTAGAATTAGGAAGTCCACTTAACTCATAAGACATAAAATTAGGTCTACTTTTAAAATTTAACATAATATTCTTTAGTAAAAATATTTCGTAAGATTTTAAGTTTCCTTTCTCATCTGAAAATGTTCCTGACAATTGTCCTCTAGCTACTTCACTTGCATTTTTTTTGTACCATTCTAATACAAATGGATTAAATGATTGAACTGCATATTTTCCTTTATAGTTTTGTGTTATTTTGTATGTAGCTTCTCCTAGTTCTTTTATATTTTTGCAATCTTTTATTTCTATTAATATTGGTACTTTTCCACCCACTACTTTAAGAACATCTTTTAATAATGGGATAGACTCATTACTATTGTTTAGTTTAAGTTCTTTTAATTCCATATATTCTAACTCAGATACATCTTTAGTATTACCTGTCATTCTTTCTAAGTTATCATCGTGAAAAACAACAACTTCTTTATCTTTTGTAAATTGGGCATCCAACTCTATTGCATAATTGTTTTCTATGGAATTTTTAAAGGCAGCGATAGAATTTTCTGGATTTGTTTCATTAAATAAACCCCTGTGAGCTATTGGTCTATCTGTTAACCATTGTAATCCTCCATTGTATTTTTCTCCATTTGTCATGTAAGTATATGAGCATACAATAATTATTGCCAATACTATTATTAAAGAACTTATTATTTTTAATTTTTTATTTTTCATGTTCATCTCCTATTTTAAATTATATATTTTTAGAATACTAAGCTTACGTTAGGATTATTATAAATATGTCCACTTAATATATATTCGTTTCTATATTTATAATTACCTTTAAATGTGCTACATACTTCCATCTGAGGCATTTGTTAGAACAAGAATACTAAAACTAAGTTATAATAGTAGGTACACAACATAATAATTAAGGAGAGCATCAATGAAAATGTTATTTAAATATGCATTAAAGCATAAAGGTCAATTTATTACTAGAGTAATAACAAAGATATTAGTAGTATTATCTGTTTTATCATTTGATATCATGATGGGAGTAATACTAGATATCTTTGCAACAGGGCAAAAGGAGAAATTTATAAATATTATATTATTAACAGTAGGACTTATAATACTAATGTTCTTAACAGAGTATATAGATGGTTTAGTTATGTCTAAGTACATAAAAAACACTATAAACAATTTAAGATGTGATATATTCTCAAAGATAATACAAAAGGATATAAAAGACTTTTCTCTAGATAATAGTGGGAAGTATATATCAGTGTTATACAATGATGTGAAGTTAATAGAAGATAATTTTTTAAATAATATTTTCTTAGTAATTTCCTCTTTAACATCATTTTTAATATCAGTTACAGCTTTATTTTATATAAACCCATATATAGTAATATTTATAGCTGTTGTAGGTATCTTAGGATTTGTAATACCTAATGCTCTATCTAAGAAATTGATAATTGAAAAAAATCAATATTCAACTGATTTAGAAGATATAACATCTATAACAAAAGATTTATTTACAGGATTTGAAGTTATAAAAGGATTCAATATAACTAATAAAATAAACAATATATTTTTAGATAGCTCTATGAAGGTAGAAGAAACAAAAAGAAAATATTCAGTATTAGAAGCTGTAATAAGAGGTTTTTCAGTTTCTTTTGGAATTTCTATATACCTTGGTGTTTTAATACTTGGAGGATATTTAATGTATAACGGTAAGATAACTGTTGGTACTGCTATTATTATAATACAGCTAAGTACTCACATAGTTTCACCTGTAAAAACTAGTATAACTCTTATAAATCAAATAAAGTCTGTTTCTCTTATCGGCAAAAAAATAGAAGATATTCTAGAAACTACAAGTGAAGACGTAGAAAATGAGACTCTTAAAACTTTTGAAAAAGCTATAGAAGTTAAAAACCTGGAATATTCTTATACACCAGAACGAAAAGCTCTTGATAAGATAAATCTTACTTTTGAAAAAAATAAGAAGTACGCTATAGTAGGTGAAAGTGGCTGTGGTAAAAGTACTTTAATCAAACTACTTATGAGATATTATAGCGATTATAATGGTGATATATTTATAGATTATAAAAATCTAAAAAATATATATAGTCTAGATTTATACAAGAATATATCTATTATTCAGCAAAATGTATTTATGTTTGATGATAGTATAAAAGAAAATATAAGACTATTTTCAAATAATAGTGATGAGGAAGTTTTAAAAAGTTGTGAAAGAGCTGGCATTATGTCTCTTATAAATAGACTTGATAAAGGTATCAACTCAATGGTAGGAGAAAATGGTAATAAATTATCTGGTGGAGAAAAGCAAAGAATTGCCATAGCTAGGGCTCTTATAAATAATACTAAGATACTTATGCTAGATGAGTCTACTTCAGCTCTTGATAATGAAACTGCATATAATTTAGAAAGTTCTCTATTAAATTTAGATGACCTGACTATGATTGTTGTAACTCATAAGCTTATAAAAAATATTTTAATTAATTATGATGAGATTATAGTTATGAAGGATGGATGTGTAATAGAAAAAGGAAGTTTTGATGAATTAATAGATAATAAAGGTTATTTTTATAGTTTATACTATATACAAAGTGATGCTGTATAGAAAATGTAACTTTATTTGTGCTTTTGATAACTACTTGTAAGCACTCCCCCACTTTGCTAGTACTCATATAAATATAGTAGAACCTGTATAAGGTATAAAACATATACTATATATGAGAAAGAGGGGGGGAGCATAGTGAGTAAAGGATTATTTGACTCAATGGGGAAGTAAATCTCTGGGAGACCAAGGCTACTCTTTTGATCAAATACTTGAATATTATTATGGAAATGATATTGAATATCATAGGGCTCCTATTATTTCAGGTGTACCTTCTTCAGATCCTGGATATGATTTAAATATAAATAGCAGAGGTGGAGATGTAAAGACTATTCAAAAACAATTAAATGGTATCTCAAAAGGTTATCCAGCTGTAGCTAAATTAGATGAGGATGGTATAGCTATACAATGCTCTTATATTGTTTTCTATAAAAAGATTATTGTTGAAAAATTTATTTTATTTTTACTCCATATATAGTTCCATTTCTAGTAGCAACTACTCCTATATCATTGAAAACAGCAGGAGAACTTTCAATATTACCATTTAGTAATACTGAACTTAAATTATTACCATTCTTACCATCTAATAAATGTAAATTACCTGCACTATCTCCTTGAATGATGTATCCATTTCCATTTTCATCATATATATCAATAGGCGAGGACCACATATAATTATCAAATAATGCTTCCCAAACTACCTCACCAGTCTCTTTGTTTAAAGCAAATGTTCTACCTTTGTTAAATCCATTATATCTAGCTAAAGAAAAAATAGCTAAATCATCAATATTATTTTTACCTATAACATTAGTTGCCATTAACCCACCATTATTAGGTTTCTTTCCTAGTAATGATTGACATTCAAATTCTTTTTCCCAAATTACTTCACCAGTTATTCCGTCAATCTTTTTTAATTTACTTATTCCTTTAGTACCTTGATGATCTACTTCATTTCCACAGTATATATATGGCTTACTATCTTTTACATCTATAGTTAGTGTAGCATCAATATCATCAAATCCATTTATAGCCCATACAGGCTTTAAACTGTTTAAATCTACACATTGAATTACTCCACCATTATCTGCAAAATAAGCTAAGTTTGCATATATAGCTATAGAGTTTTCTATACCTAAACGTCCTTGATTTAAAGATGACGAGAAGTTATACTTGTTTATTTTAGGATCTATACTTACTACATTATTCTCCTTGTCGTAGTTTGTATTTAATTTAATATTGTATAATAAGCCATTTTCACCTCCTACTATCACACTATCTGTATCTGGATTTACTATAGCAGATGAATCAAATGCTGGCCAACTTCTACTTGCAAATGAATCACTTCCTGCTAATTCATATAGGTGAGTTCCATCTATCAAGCTATATATATTGAAACCTACAGTCCCACTTTCATTAATCCCTTCACCTACATATAATAAAGGTACCCCTCTAGGATCTATACTTACACTTCCTTTTATTGGATTTCCTACTCTAATTTTATCTCTAGTTGGTTTCCCTGATTCTAACTCTAAAAAATAAATATTGCCATCCAAACTTGCATAGATGACCTCTATAAAATCTTCTTTATTTTTGAACTCTTCATATATATTCATACTTTCTCTAAGCTCTTTTGGCCACTTAACTATAGATGGCTGACCTGTCCATCCAGCACCACCTCCCCATGAACTAGATGAAGTTCTAAACTCCCAAGCTACTTCAAGTTCTTTACTATTTAAATCCGCATTACCAAATGATGGCGAATTCCTAAGAGAGTTTCCTCTAAATGTAAATATACCATCCATTTTTGAATATTTATTTTGAAACACTATGTCTTTATCATGTTCAAATTCTAAATTTGTTTTATATGATAAGGTTTCATTCTCTAAGTATGAAGTTTCTATTGATGTTAATAATTCTTCTTTTTCCTCTGTTATATTTTTTTCCACTTCTACTTGCTTTTCCAATTCATTTGGATTTTTCGATGTACAACCTGTAATAGCCACTAAAGATGATAAAACAACTAAATAATATATCATTTTTCCCATTTTTTATCGCCCTCTATAATTTACTTCTTATTAATTAGAACTTTTTGGTATCTATTTTTATAACTTCTCCTGATGCTAAATCCATCTCAAGAAATGCCATTCCATTTACTCTTAGCTCTTGAAGTATAAATCCTTCACCACCAAAAAAACCTGTACCTAGCTTCTTATTAAAAGTAGTTCTTAGCTCTACTGAAGACTCTGCTGCTAAGAATGCTCCTTTATTTCAAATTTCAAATTTCATATTATTCACCCCTTATGTTCATTATGTTTAATTATATAGCTTTAATCTTAATATTATGAATATAGCTTAACGACTAAAAGACCCGAGTTTCCACTCAAGTCTTTTTTCTATCCTATTCTTTCAGTTACTAGTCAAATCCAATACCATAATCTCTGGGATATTAAATAGTCTAAATGGAACTAATGTCATACCAATTCCTTTACTTACAAATAAATCAATATTATTATTAATTCCTACATTATTATATCTACCTTTTATATACTCCTTAGCTCCAGCAGGTAAGATTTTTTGGGTAATATATGGAATAGATACTTGCCCACCATGAGAATGGCCAGACAACATCAATCCATAGTTCTTCAGATTAATTTTATTTGCAACATCAGGTTCATGAGATAATATAATATTAAAATCTTCACTTTTTATAGAGTAAAAGCTAGGGTCTGTATCCCCCAGCAATAAATCATCAAAGCCAATTAGCTTAATACCCAGCTTGTCAATAAATACATTATCATTTTTTATTACAGAAAATCCACTGGAATTCATAATCTCATTATAAACATTAATAGCCCCATCACTATAGTCGTTATTTCCTAATATAGCATACTTTCCATAGTTAGCTTTTATAGAAGCTAAATTGTTAGATAGATATTCTAAATCTAATAAAGATTTGTCTCTAGCATAGTTATCTAACAAATCACCACCAAATATAACTATATCAGGCTTTTGAGAATTTATTTTTTTTACTATTTTTTCTATGTTAGACTGATCATACATCTTTCCAAAATGAGTATCACTAAAAAATACTATTTTTGATTTTGATACACCTTCAGGTACTTGTACATCGTATTTTTTTGTGGTCAATAGATTTGGTTCTATATGTCTACTATAAAAATATACTCCTATTGGAGTTAGTACTAGTACTGTATTATCCTATTTCTTCCCTACCGAGTCGGATAAGCTTAATCGGTTAGCTGAAGATACTTCTATACCTCATCAAATATTATTACTATAGCTGTGTGGTCAAACCTATTTGTTTTATTAATTAGAACTTGTAGTTGACACACTCCCTACAGCTAAAGCAGAGGGATTCTTGGTGGCTAACGACTTAATCACACCTAAACGATATAATCAGAGGTTGTTACAAAGCCAAGCAAAATAGACGGTGTCTTCGCCACTACTACCTTAAAGTTGTTCGCCGACAGGTCGCTCAAACGGTAGA
>NZ_JBOFOR010000045.1:0-3596 GCF_051659545.1 Romboutsia sp.
CTTTTATTAGGTGAAGTAGGTAAAGATATGATGAACTCAGAAATACCTAACAACCAAGGATTATATATAGGAAAAGTATTAGAACATAATAAAAGAAGTAAAAGACTTAAAATAATGCTTGAAAACACTCTTAAAAAAGGTGACGGTATAAATCTTGGTGGAGGAACTATAGGAAGAATTTTAAAAAATGGAGATATACATACTATAGGAAACGCTGGAGAAGTTATAGAGTTAGATTTTGTTGGAGAAGCCAAAAGAGGACAAGTAGTATTTAAAACCTCAGATAGTGAATTAATGGATAGAGTACAAGGTACTTTTAAGCAAGACAAAGAGCTTGTTAAAAATGAGATAGATGCTAAAATAACTATAAAATTAGGACAAAATCCTATACTTACATTAAACGATAAAAAAGGAAACACAGCTACCATAGAAGGAGATAAAATTGTAGAACCTGCAATGAAGGTTGCACTAAGTAAAGAAAAAATTGAAACGCAATTTCAAAAGCTTGGGAATACTCCTTATATACTGACTAGCTTAGAGATAATACTAGATGAAAATGCTAGTATACCTGTAAGTATCTTAAATCAAATGAGAAGAGATTGTATAGAACTTTTAGATGAAGATAGAATTAAAATAAAAAATAGAAATTACAAAAATAAAAAAGTAAAATATAGCCCAGAAAAAGTAAGTAGAGAAGAATCACAAAAAATAGCAGTTAAAGTTAAAAACTTAGAACAACTAGAAAGTGCTCTAAAGTGTGGTGTAGATTTAGCTTATTACGAAGATGTTACAACTCTTGAAGAAGCTTTAAAAATTGGTATGAAATACAGTACTAAAGTAGCATATTCTGCACCTAGAATAATTAGAAACAAAGAATACAAACAACTAGAAAAAGCAAGAAATACAGGTGTAAACTCTGTACAAGTTGGTACTTGGGGAGCACTAGATTACTTCAAAGATAAAGAGTTAAGTATAGATTATTATTTAAATGCATTTAATAGTGAAACTATAAATCACTTTAAAGAATTTGGAGCAAATAATCTTTGTGTATCTCAAGAATTAAACATCTACGAAATAAAAGAAACTTTAAAATATACAGACATGAATATAGAAGCAGTTGTATATGGATATACACCTCTTATGGTAACAGAATACTGTCCAATGGGTGTTTTAGTTCGTGACTGTAAAAAAGATAAAAGAGCAGCTAAATGTAAAGAAAGTACTTATGTACTAAAAGATTTTAAAGATGAACAGTATAGATTATCACAAGATATATTCTGTAGAACTACAATATATAATTCTAAAGTAACTTGTATGTTAGATAATTTATATGAGTTAGATGAAATAGGAATAAACATATTCAGATTAGACTTTACTTTAGAAAATGGTGAAACTATTGAAGAAGTAATAGAAGCTTATAAAGAGGTATTAAATAACAATTATAAACTAGGAATAAAGGCCACTAAACTTTACAATAAGTTAGATGAATCAGGGGTAAGCGCAGGTCATTATTACAGAGGTGTAGAGTAGTTTATAATTACAAGGTAAGCTGCTTTAATTGACTAGAATAGATAAATATGATATTATTTCATAATGAAAGTATAAAAATGCTCTGGGTATTAAAAGTATCCAGAGCATTTTAAATTTTAAGCAACGGATGTAATTAAAGCGAGATACATGTGTTTATTAGATAAAGTATTTTGTTAAAATATAATTAAAGTAAATCCAATTTTAAGTGTCGGACATAATGAATATGAAAGTGAGATTGATAATATGATTAGAAAAAAAATATTTAACGGAAAAAGATTAAAATCCGCTAGAATGTATAGAGGAATGACAATAGATTCATTAGCATTAGAAAGTAAAATAAACAAAAAAGATATACTTGCTTTTGAAGAAGAAAAATATAAGCCAGTACCAGAAAATGAAATGAAATTGGCAAATGCTTTAAAGTTTCCAAAGGAGTATTTTCTTCAAAAAGATATTATAAAAGTAGTAGTTGAAAATACTCATATAAGACCAGAATCACCAATTCCAAGAGTTGAAGAAATATCTTACAAAGAAAAGTTAGTTATGACTCATAAACTAATATCTTTTATAGAAGGATATATTAGATTACCGGAAATGAACTTACCAGATAATTTACGTGGTTGTGATGATATAGAAGAGTTAGCAACTAGAGTAAGAAGACACTGGGATTTAGGAGATGGAATCATAGGAAATATGGTTACTCTAATGGAAGTGAATGGTATAGCTATATCAGGCATGAATGTGGATAAAAGAGGAGCAGTATCGTTTACTCAAAAACAAAGTATCGATAAAAATAGTAGATACTTCGTAGCTCTAGGAAATGATAGAAAATCAGCTTCAATAAGAAACTTTGACTTAGCTTATGAGTTAGCATATATAGTATCTGTAGAAGCTGGAATACCAGCAAAGAAATTCTCTAAGGATGAATTTGCATGTGCATTTTTATTACCAAAAGAAACTTTCTTCGAGGATTTAAAAGATGTAAATGAATTAGAAGACTATGTAGCACTTAAGAAAAAGTGGATAGTTCCAGTATCAGCAATGGTACTAAGAGCTTATCAAATAGGAGTTATTAACTATAAAAAGTACATGTATCTGAATAGAGAAATGGAAAAGCAAGGTTGGCTTACTAAAGAACCATTAGATGATAATATAAAATCAACAAGCCCAGCTTTATTAAGAAAGTCTGTGGAAATGTTAATAAGTAATGACATAATGAGTGAGGCTACATTAGTGGATAACTTAGCTAATTGTGGATTAAGTTTATATCCAGAAGATATAGAAAACTTATTAGAGTTAAAAGATAAAATGTTATCACCAAAAGGTAATGGTAGAAAAGATAATGTTACTAAAGTAAACTTTAAAAAGAAAAAGTAAAAATATGTTTAGTTGGTATTTAATATAGGGCTCGCTCGAGGCCGTTTATATAAGCCTTCCTCCAAGCAGGCAAGCTGCAATGTCGGTGCGGCTTATATAAACGACCTCTTCGCTAATTAGCTCTATATTAAATATATCAACTAAAGATATTGTTAGGAAAAATAAAAATGCTTAAAAAATTAATATATTAGCATTTATTTAATTTTTTGCTATCAGAGAATAATAAATATAAAGATCTTAGCGCTTATCTTTTCAGGATGTAGCGTTTTTTTGTTTGTTATAAATTAGTTTCTGTTAAGCTGTAATTCATGTAGCTTTTACTGTACTTTAGGCACAATACTTGATACCTAATTGAGCTAAAGTATATAATTGAATTAAATAAAACAAATAAAAAGGAAAGTGAAAATGTTAAAAATAGCTATTATTCTACATTTGATATTATATTCTTAGATATAGACATGACAGGTATGAATGGAATTGAAACTGCTAAAAAAATAAGAGAAGAAGATAAAACAGTAAAAATAGTATATGTAACAAATTATACTGATTACCTTATGGTGCTACAATAGAAGGAAATTGGGAAGTCAATTTAGACATAAAAGGAAAAGATTTAGTCAATACTTCGAAATCTTATGAAATAAATAAAACTATAGATTTCCCACAACAAGGAGAAAATGCAAAACTAGAAT
>NZ_JBOFOR010000046.1:0-4461 GCF_051659545.1 Romboutsia sp.
ATTTTGATGTAACATATAAAAATACCCTTTCTCAAGAAGTTGGATTACTAGTTGTAGTAAACTTATTAAACCATTTTTCTTGACGAAAGGGTATTATTTTTTTTGCAAAAAAGACATTTTATTTCTTGGACGTACCTTAAATAAAAGAATATCAATACATGATAAATATTCAACTAATAAGTTGGGATTTGGGAATTGGATAGTTTCAAATTATGATATTTTGCCTAATTCTATGATTTTAGAACTAGGATGTGGAACAGGAGATATGTAGCTAGAACATATAGATGTAATAGAAAATAGTTCCAAATTAGTGCTAACAGACTTTTCTCAAGGTATGTTAGAAAGTGCACGAGAAAAATTGGAGAAACATGAGAATATAGATTTTGAAGTGGTTGATATTCAAAATATACCATTTGATGATGAAAGTTTTGATGTTGTTATTGCCAATATGATGTTATATCATGTTCCGGATTTAAACAGAGGACTTTTAGAAGTAAGACGTGTACTTAAACCTGGTGGGAAATTTTACTGTGCTACATTTGGTGAAAATGGAATTGTTGAATATATAGAAACGGCTTTAAAGGAATTTATTGTTACTGAAACAAAAAATAATGTTTTTACTCTTCAAACTGGACCTAGTAAATTATCTAATCATTTCAAACATGTAGAAAGATTAAATTATGAAGATTCATTAGCAGTCAGTGATATAGATTATATCATAGATTATATTTATTCATTGGATCAGATGACTAATCTTAATAATATTAAGAGTGAGGTTATCAAAGAGGTTTTAGAAAGTAAAAAAGAGAGTGGTATTTTAAATATACCAAAAGAATACGGCATGTTTGTTTGTATAAAGTAACTTAGATAATTCTGTATGCAAAATTATGGTGATTATAAGCTTCTAATATTAATTTATACAACAACATATTTTATACTAAGGAGATTTCCAATGAAGATAGAAATAATAAAAGAAAAATAAAAAAGATTACTTAGATTTACTATTAGTTGATATGGTTTATTTAAAGAAAGAGGTGTGCAATTTGAAGGAACAATATTATTTAACAGAACCTACAATGGAAGATGAGGAAGCTATGAAGCTTTTGATTACAAAATGGAAAGAGTTTGGTGGAAGAATGAATCCTGGACTACTGAAACGTTATAATACTGATTACAGAGAGTGGCTACAGTGTATTGAAGACTGGAGCAAGGGGATTAATATTGGAGAGAAAGTTCCACAAACATTATTTTTTCTTAAAAATAGGGAAGGTACAATATTGGGAGCAACATCCCTTAGACATTATTTGAACCATACAAATATCGTAGCTGGTGGTCATGTAGCATACGGAATATGTCCAGAATACAGAGGATGTGGGTACGGAAAATTAATTCTTAATTTAGCTTTGAAAAAACTGTCAGAAATGGGAATTGAAAAAACTCTTGTAACTTGTGACACTGATAATATTGAGTCTCAAAAAGTGATTTTATATAACGGTGGTGTTTTAGAAAATCAAACTTATGATGAGGATGGAATTTCTATTAACCGATATTGGATAGATAACTAAAAATTATGAGTATAGTAGATAAATTTGAATTTATAGGAGATGTTGGATATTATAATTAGATTAGGAATAGAGGATGATATTGATAAATTAGAAGAACTTTATGATGAACTAAACGATCACTTAGAAAATTCTATAAATTATCCAGGTTGGAAAAGAGGTATATATCCAATTAGAGAGGATGCAGTTAATGGAATTAAAGAGAGTGCTTTATATGTTGCAAGTATAAATGATAGAATTGTAGGTTCAATAATATTAAGCCATAAACCTGAGCCTGCTTATTCAGATGTAATTTGGCAAAAAGAATTGAGCTATTCAAATGTATTTGTAATTTATACATTTGTTGTGCACCCAAAATACTTTAATCAAGGAATTGGTAAGGCATTGATTGAATTTTCTAATGAACATGGCATGAATAATAATGTAGAGGCACTTCGTTTAGATGTTTATGAGGGTAACTTGCCAGCAATAAAACTTTATGAAAAACTTGGTTTTAAATATATTGATACTGTTGATTTAGGATTAGAGCATTATGGATTAAAATGGTTTAGGGTATATGAAAAGTTAATCTAATAATATGAAATTAATAGAATGTAGATAAATTCCAATTTATTGGTAAGGTAGAATTTAAATGATTGATATAATTAGTAATACTAATATAATATGGTGTAAAAAAGAGAGAAATATATATTTATGAGGGTGTAATAATTGGATTTAACATTTTACACATCAGAGGGAAGATTTAACTATAGAGTTGGAGCCATTATAATTGAGGATAATAAATTATTACTTGTTAAAAACCGTAAAGCAACGTATTTTTATAGTGTTGGTGGCAGAGTTAACTATAATGAGACTTGCGAGGAAGCAGTTAAAAGGGAAGTTAAAGAGGAACTTGGAATTGATATGGAGATTGATAGGGCTGTTTTCTTTCACGAACAATTTTTTGATGAGAAAGATAGCAATGAGCATTTTCATGAAATTGCAATGTATTATTTGATGAAAGTTCCAGATAACATAACTGACATTAGATGTTGTTCAGTAGCTGAGAATGGTATTGAGGAAGACGTTATTTGGTTACCAATAGATAGTCTTAGTAATTATACAGTTTTCCCAAGTTTTTTTGCAAAAGCACTTTTAAATTTACCTAAAAGCTTAAAAAATATAGTTGAAATACAAAAGCGTTAAATATTCAATTAAATAAAAAGGAGTTGGGGGACTATTAAAACATTTAATAATATTCAATACAATAGTGTAGGAGATGGAAATGTAGTTGTATTTTATAACAATGATGTATTTGCTAAAGAAACTTTAGAACAAGCTAAAATATGTATAGAGAAACTATATAAGAAATTTTTAGTAGAGGAGAATATATTTAGAAACACCATCAATATTTTTTTAGCACCAAATAGAAATGAATTTGAATATCTTATTCTAAATATTTTGAAAATCAATATAAAAATGCCAACGAGCAAAGGAAGAATTGCACAACCTCAAGGAACTGATCTAGTTCTTTTATGTCCCTCAGCATATGAAACTGATTCCATATATAAGTATAACTATGAAGAGTATAAAAGACTTTTAATGCATGAGATGGTTCATGTATTTCATGAACATTTAAGTATAGATATGGAGAATATAGCAAGGTGGTTTAGTGAAGGTGTAGCTGTATATTTATCAAAGCAATATAAGTATGAAGATGAATTTAATAAGTCTGTAATTAATGGGGTCTCAAACAATAAAACACCTAAAATTTCAGACATAATTGATGATGTTATGCTTTCTTATGACTGGGGATGGACTCTTGTTAAGTATATAAATGACACTTATGGATTTGATGCAATACTTAATATTATAAGAAATTGTGGAAGTAGTGATGTCATAGGATTTATTAAAGTAGATAAAGTTGAGTTTGAAGAAAATTGGAGAGAGTGGTTATTAAAAAATGTACTTATATTAATAGTTCAATAAGCTAAATATGAGCTGATTAAAATGAGTAATGATGATACACAACGTGAAATTTATGAAATGAGAGCTAAAACTTTAAAAGATAAAGTAAGTGCTTTAAATGAAGCAGAGAAAAAAGGAATTTTCAAGTGATGTAGGAGGGGAACTATGGAGGATATAGATAATGTATTAGAGTTTTATGAAAATGGAGCAGAAAATGGAAGATTAGAAAGAGGACTTGGGAAAATAGAATTATATAGAACTAAAGAAATTTTAAATAAGTATATTAAAAGTAAAGACAATGTAATTTATGATATAGGGGGTGGAATCGGGGTATATTCATCTTGGCTTGCAGAAAAAGGCAACAATGTACATCTATTAGAGCTAGCACCTTCAGCTATAAAAGTTGCTATTGAAAACCAAAGCAATACGACGTTTATTGCAGAAGTTTGTGATGCAAGAGATTTAGATAGAGCTGATGAAAGTGCAGATATAGTTTTATTGATGGGACCTCTGTATCATTTACAAAATAAATGGGATAGAACACAGGTATTAAATGAAGCTAAAAGAGTTTTAAAAAAGGGCGGACTTTTATTTTCAGTAGGCATATCAAAGTTTAGTTCTACAACATGGGCATTATCAACTTATGGTAAAAGTAACAATTTTTTAGATGATGATATTTATAAAAATATGATAGAAAAAGAACTTCTATCAGGAATTCATATAAGACCAAAAGAATATCCATATTTCATAACTCAAGCTTATTTCCACACACCATTAGAACTTCAACAAGAAATTGAATTAGTAGGGTTTGAAACTATACAAAAACATGCCATAGAGGGATTAATTTGGTTTACACCGTTCTTAGAAGAAAAATGGAAAGAGGAAAATAGCAAAGAGCAACTTTTAAATATAGTTAGACTTACAGATACGGAAGAATCAGTTATGGGTATGA
>NZ_JBOFOR010000047.1:0-2478 GCF_051659545.1 Romboutsia sp.
TACCACCATATTCTCCAGAGTTAAATCCTATAGAAAAGTACTGGGCAAAATTAAAAAAGAATTTGAAAAAAATACATAAAAATAATAAGACTCTAGAAGAGTCTATTTACCAACTTTTTAAAGTTATATGACTATAATAAATTAGGAATTATAGATATAAAAGATATCATAGGAAAAGCTGTATATAGAATATATCCCTCTGAAAAATTAGGAAAAATATATTAAAGTAAATAATCAAGAAATATTTATTATAAATATTAAAAAAATCTGGCGCCAGATTCAATTAAAAACTGCCTATCAATAAAGTAGATAAATTAATGTGGAAATGTTATTTTTATATTAAGAAATAAATTAAAACATAAGAAAAGGTGGGGGTATAATGAGCTCAAATATAAATCCAGTTAAACCAGTAGTAGAAAAAATAAAGAAAACAGGAAAATTAACAAACATTAATATAAGCTTTATAGTTAAATATGGATATAAAAAAATTAAAGAAGAAAATAATACTAACTTGAAAGAAATTTTAAGATATGGCGAACTTCCAGTAGATATAGCAAGAGAACTTAATAGGATAGGCAACCTTACCAAACAACAACTATATTCTACAGAAAAAAATAAACAAACAGAATCAAGTAAGTTAAATCAAAAGAAAGTAATGCTATACTTAAAAATACTTCAAAAGGGTATTGATAATGAAGAATATTTAACTCCTGAACAAGTAGAAGATTTAAAGAAATATATAGATGATTGTATTTTACAGTTTACTGAAGATATTAGCAAATCTACTAAGAAAAAAGAATATAAAAAAGAAATATATGAAGAAAGTAAAAAAGAAATTGAAAAGGTAGGGGAAAATATTATGAAAAAAACGTTAAGAATAACTAAATTATATGATGAAATAAATGATTTTTTAATAGATTCTAATGAAGCAATTTATGATGATTTTAATATTTTAGAGGATGAAGGTCAATATGATATATATATGACCGTAGATAAAGAAGAAACTTTTAGAATACACTCAGATGAATGCAGATATATATATAGAATCTTACAAAATCCAGTTGCTAATGTTGTATACTGTATATCTATAAGTAGTGATAGTGATTTAGATATAAAGGTATGTGACTCAATGGAAGAAGCACTTTCTTTAATATTTGAGGATATGAATAATGATGAGTTTATTAATCTAGATACAATAAAAAGAGAATTTCTAATTTTAGAAGATTCAGAAGAACCAAGTGTAATTTACTTTGACACAAAAGATTCTTTCTGTGAAAAAATACAGAAGTTAATAAATTAAAAATCATATAAAATACGGAGGTTTTTATGAATGATAAAACATTTAGTCAATATGTATTAGAAACTTCAAAAAATTATTCTATCTGGTCATCCTATGAGTATACATCTAATGGATGTCTTCTAATTGCACTTCTACAAAAAAAACAATCACTATATAAAGTAATAAAACCGATAAGAAATATAGTCACAACCACTGAGGACTTAATGAATTCTTATCTTGGAAATGTAGTTTCCTTTGGAGGATATATAAATAAGAGCATAACAAAACTGACTACAGAAAAAGTAAGTGAAATTAATACCTTTGTAGAGACTAGTGAAATTTTACAAAACCTAGAAGATTATTTAAAAAATATAAGGCTATTAAGTGAGTTAAAAATAAATGAAGAATCTGACTATGATAAGATATTTGGACAGGCAAATAGATTTTTACAAGATATAAAGAATATAAGATACAATCTTGACTCTTTATCAATACCAACAAATACCCTTAATGAATGTATTACTACATATATAGAAGAAGTTGCAGGTATATTAAATGAAATGAAGTGCAGCATAGTCTATCAAATTAAATATGAAATAATAGATCAACATTTTGAGGAACAAGATGAATATTTAGATGTATACTATACAACAGTAGTAAATGGTTTTAATATATTATCAGCCATAGAAGATATAGAAGTATATATAAATAGAAGTTTGAAAGAATTTTACACTGAAGATATTTTCACACCAAGAGATCCTTATAGGGACTTATTAGAATATAAGATAATAGAAGGTGAAGAAATAGAGGAAGATGATATTGATATAGAAAATGATAGTAAACAATATGAAGTTGATGAAGAACAAATTGAAGAAAACAACGATCCTAATGATGAATTGCTTAATAATAAAATAGATGAGAGAATTTTAAATATGATTATTAGAAATAACGACTATATTAGAATAATCTCAAACTTAAAAGAGAACATTGATACTTCAATATTTAGTAAAATTACAAAAATTGATTATGAAAAATTAGATGAACATAATATTGTAAAAGTATATGTTAAAGAAGGAATAAAAGCTAAGGAACTAGGTGTAATTTTAATAAACATAGAAGATTATGCAAAGTCTATAGGATATAATGTATTAGTTGATTTTTTAAGAGGTAAATAAAAATGATAGACAAAGTGTATACAC
>NZ_JBOFOR010000048.1:0-9305 GCF_051659545.1 Romboutsia sp.
TATGTTATCCGTGTGTACAGGGCAGGTTACCCACGCGTTACTCACCCGTCCGCCGCTCTCTTCCGAAGAAGATCGCTCGACTTGCATGTGTTAGGCACGCCGCCAGCGTTCATCCTGAGCCAGGATCAAACTCTCAAAATAAATTTTAATTTATGTCGCATTATAATAATCTTCACATTCGTTCAGCTTATTCTAACGCTCAAATATAATTTAAAAAGTTGTCCATCGCTCAGCTAATCATTATCTGAATATCTGGCTTGGTTTGTTTGTGTTTTAATTCTGTTAAGAATTATGTTTGTTTCTATAAATTAACCTACTGTTTAATTTTCAAAGTTCATGTTAAGCAATTTTATTGTTGCTCATTTCAACAACTTCTTTAGTTTATCAAAGTTTTTTTACTCTGTCAACTTTTTTCTTTTGTTGTTTGACCTTTTCTTAAGGACAAGTAATACTATATCATCCTATAATAATAACGTCAATACTTTTTGAAAAGTTTTTTTATTTTTTTCTATTTATTGACTAATATAAATAATCTATCATATCTTTACCTATTTTTTATAAATTAATTCTTTTATTTTTCATTTTAATAATAACTATTCTAACTAAATATATAGAATAGTTATTATTAAACAAATAAGTATCTATTCTATATATTATCCTTGTTTATACTTTACTTATTTAATAATGAATTAATCCTATTCAGGTCAAACCCTAAAACATGTTCTTCATCTATAATAAGTACAGGAACTGACATATACCCCATACCTATTAATTCTTTTCTAGCTTCTGTTTTTTTAGATATGTTGTGTTCTACATAATCAACATTTGCTGTTTGTAAATATTCTTTAGCTTTTATACATTGAATACACGTATCGCTTGTATATATTTCAACTTGTTTCATTTTTATCCTCCAACTTCTCTCTAAATAATATGTCCTTGTATTTTTTTTTATAGTGTATTAGATTATTATTAACTAATAATTAGTTAATAATAATCTAATACACTATATTTTAACTTTTTTAAAGTATAATTAGAAGTATAAATATGAACATATAAAATTAAATTTCAATTCAATATAACTCTATATTAGGAGGATTTATTATGGCTAAAAAAATATTAATTATGTCAGCTTCTACCGGCGGTGGTCATAACCGCGCTGCTAGGGCTATTAAGGAAGAACTAGAAAGTAAAACTATTTCAGGAGAACCGATACACTGCGAAATAATAGATAGTTTGAAATTAGTTAACAACACAATGGATAAAATAATTTCTAGAGGATATGAAAAATCAGCTATATATACACCTAAAGCCTATGGTAGTGTATATCGATTATCTGAGACAAGTCTTATCTCTAGAAATGAATTCAAAGGTAATCTACTTACATCATATATGTCCCAGAAGTTCAAAAAGCTTCTTAGTGAGGCTAAACCAGACTTAATCATAGGAACTCATCCTTTTCCTATGATAGCTTTTAGTACATTAAAAAAATCTTACGATACATATGTTTCAATCAGCCTTAAGGCCGAGCCTTTTCACAGACATAGCATTAAATTAGATGTACCTCCAATGATTTCTGTTTTGACAGACTACACTACTCATTCTACGTGGATACAAAACGAAATAGACTATTACATAGTAGGACATGAATACGTTAAAGAATTACTAATTGCTGAAGGTGTTGACAATGATAAGATAAAAGCCTTCGGTATTCCTGTTGAAAAGTCATTCTTATCTCACAGAGATAGAGATACTGTTTTATCCGAACTAGGCTTAAGTACAGACAAACTAACGGTTTTACTTATGGGTGGAAGTTTTGGTGCTGGTAATATAAAAGAAACGCTAGATGAATTATTAGAGATAGATAGAGATTTTCAGATTTTAGTTATAACAGGTAGAAATGAAAGTCTTAAAGAAAAAATAGATAAAAAGATTTCATCTATTGAGCATGATAAAAATATATCAATCCTAGGATTTACTAATAAGATGAACGATATATTAGCTTCTGTAGACGTTTTAATTACAAAACCCGGTGGTCTTACTACTACCGAAGCTCTTCTTAAAGATGTCCCAATGATAGTTCCTTATTATATTCCTGGACAAGAAGAAGAAAACTTAGACTTCTTATCTAACTGTGGCTCTGCTCTTCGAACTACTAAAAAATATACATTACCAGTACTTTTAAAAGTTCTTATAGATGATCCTTCTAGGCTTGATGCCCTAAAGAAAAATGTAAGGTCTATTAGAAAATTTAACTCTGCACAAAATATATCTAGCCTTGTAGTAAATATATTAGAAGAAAGCTAAAATCCCCCTCTCTTAATATAGAGAGGGGAATTTTATTTCATAAAATATAATCAAATTATATATCTGTATATTCTTAGTATTAGTATTTAAATCTTAATATCTAGGTTCATAAAAATCTTCTTCATAATCATATTGATAATTTTTATAATTATTCCTAAATTCACTATTCTTACCTTTTACATCTTTTTTCATTTTTTTCTTAATTAAAAGACTCATATCATCATTTTCTTCATACTTAGGCTTATCCTTAGAACCTATTTTTTTCATTCTTTTCTCTTTCATAGACTTATGTTCTTCTATATTCATAGTTGATTTCATATTGCACCCCTATTAAAAATTTTAGATAAATATACAAAAAATTATACAATACTAAAATGCTTTATTCAATAAATGAATTTGAATTTTTAAGTACAAAATTACCCTATTAAACGACAAAAGAATCGAGGTTTTACCTCGATTCTTATATTTCTCTTCTACCTTCTAGTGCCTTACATATAGTTACTTCATCAGCGTATTCTAAGTCACCACCAACAGGTAATCCATGAGCTATTCTTGTAACTTTAATTCCCATCGGCTTTAAAAGTCTTGCTATGTACATAGCTGTAGCTTCACCTTCAATTGTAGGGTTTGTCGCCATAATTATTTCTTTAACATCTTGTGTTCCTAATCTGTGTATTAGTTCTTTTACTTTAATCATATCTGGTCCAATACCATCCATAGGAGATATAACTCCATTTAATACATGATATTGACCTTTAAACTCTCTTGTTCTCTCCATAGCTGCTAAATCCCTTGGATCTTCTACTACACAAATCACACTTGAGTCTCTATTTTTATTAGAACACATACTACAAGGATCTGTATCTGTTATATTGCAACATATTGAGCAATATCTAATTTCTCTTTTTGCTTCTACTATAGCCTTGGCTAAAGATTCTACATCGTTTGTATTCATATTTATAACATGAAAAGCTAATCTTTGCGCAGTTTTTCTTCCTACTCCAGGAAGCTTAGAAAACTCTTCTATTAATCTGCTTATTGGACCTGTATAAAGTTGCATATAATCACCTACTAGAATAATCCTGGAATATTCATTCCTCCAGTTACTTTGCTCATTTGAGAGTTTTGCATTTCGTCCACTTTTCTTAAAGCTTCATTTACAGCACTTAATACCAAATCTTGTAACATCTCTATATCATCCGGATCTACAACTTCTGGTTTTATAGCTATATCTGTAACTTCTTTTTTACCATTAACCTTTACAGTAACAGCTCCTCCGCCAACTGATGCTTCTACTTGTTTAAACTCTAATTCTTCCTGCATCTTTTGCATATTTTCTTGCATTTTTTGAGCTTGTTTTAATATGTTATTCATATTTCCAGGCATCATTCCGCCTCCAAAACCTTTTTTTGCCATAATTAAAATCCTCCTTGAAAACTTATTGTTTATTCTATCATTATACCATAATAGTATTTATTGTTAATCTTGTTTTTCTTCTTCTCTATCTTTTATCTCCAGTATTTCTTCACTTACAGTACTTCTTAAAATTTCCTCACCTTTATCCATTTTGTTATCTTTTATTTCTAGACTTATGTTATTAACTTCAGATTCTAAAATTACCCTTATACTAAAACTTCTATTTATTGTTTCTCTAATCATCTTTTCAATGTATACAATAGTATTTTCTTCATTCAATTTTTTCTTAGCAAATCCATAGCCTTCTGCGTATATTAAATATAATACATTTTCATATACATTAAAACTATCAATATCTCCTAGTAAAACTGATAAAGGAACTTGTTTATCGTCTTTTATAACTTTTCTTATTTTATCCCATGAAGCCTCTATTAATTTAACATCTTCGCTTTTTACCTGCTCATACTCTACTTCTGCTACATTTGATTCTTCTGGCTCTATTATATTTTCATTATTAGAATTACTTTTTGTATTAATTTTTATATTTCCACTTTCAATTGTCTTTTCTAAGTTCTCAATCCTCTTAATTAAAGCTTCTTTACTTTCATCAAACATAGGTTGAGCAATTTTCATCACAGTAACTTCTGCTAAAATTCTAGGATTTGATGATGATTTCATCCCATCTTGTGTAAGTGATAGTATATTTAAAATCCTTATTAAATCATTCACTTCTACACCATTTGCTTGCAATTTTAACTGTTGTATAATTTCCTCAGGTAAAGAAATTATTTCATCTAAGTCTGTAGATACCTTACAAACCATTAAATTTCTAAAATGGTCTATTGAATCATTTATTAGGTTACGTATATCTTTACCCCATATCACAAATTCATTTAAAATTTGTAAGGATTTTTTAGTATCTTGGTCTATTATACATTGAGCTAGTTCAAATAATTGCTCTACATTTACAGTTCCTAATAATTCAACGACATCTTTATATTCTATTTTATTATCTCCAAAAGAAATACATTGTTCTAATATACTAAGTGCATCTCTAAGCGCTCCTTGAGAATTTCTAGCTATTAAATTTAGAGCTTTATCTTCCACTTCTATATTTTCTTCTTTACATATTTTTTGCATTCTTAATGTCATATCTTTAACTGTAACTCTTTTAAAATCAAATCTTTGACATCTTGATAATATAGTAGCAGGTATTTTATGCGGCTCTGTAGTTGCTAATATAAATATTACATATGATGGTGGCTCTTCTAATGTTTTTAAAAGGGCATTAAACGCTCCTTGCGACAACATATGTACCTCATCTATTATATATACTTTATACTTAGATTTAGTAGGAGAGTACTTTACATTCTCTCTAAGTTCTCTTATGTCATCTACACTATTATTAGATGCTGCATCTATCTCTACTACATCCATTATATTATCATGTAGTATATCTTTACATACTTCACATTCATTACACGGTTCTTGATTTATACTATTTTCACAATTTACAGCTCTGGCAAATATTTTAGCTGTAGAAGTCTTACCTGTTCCCCTTGTACCTGAAAATAAATACGCATGTCCTACATTATTATTTTCTATTTGATTTTTTAAAGTTCTTACTATGTGTTCTTGACCCACAACATCTTCAAAATTTTGCGGTCTATACGCTCTATATAATGCTTTATGCATTTTACTCTCTCCTTAATATAAAAATCCATTAATATATTACTTTCCAACATATTAAAATATTATATCACTTTTTACAAATTTATCTAGTTTATATATCTTTTACTTTTATTTTATATAGTAAAAAAATCCCTATTAAAAAGGGATTTTTGTTTATATATTAAATGCTGTACACCACCTATTGACTTAATTTCACAAGCGTTACCTAAACAGTTAACTCAATTTAGGCACCCCCGCGGCACACGAAAGTGATCACTTACCGCTGCTTCCTTCCGGATCTGACGGGGTTTATGAGCTTCCATTGCGCAGGACCTAAACGTCAACGCCACTTATTTAGGGCGGCCTCACAAAATATAAGCCTCTAGATGGAATTCAATCCTGCTATAGCGGATTGCAGGTTACAGGGCACCGCTACCTCCCCATCTAGTACAGCAAACTTACAACCATATTTATGTTTTCTCTGGCGGAGAGTGTGGGATTCGAACCCACGATACGTTTTTGGCGTATACTCACTTTCCAGGCGAGCGCCTTCGACCAACTCGACCAACTCTCCTTATTATCTTTTCCGTAAAGTCTTAAAAAATTCTTGTAATACATCAGAGCAATCTTCTCTTAAAACTCCAAAATTTATTTCGATATTATTATTTTCATAATAATCTATTTTAAATTCATGTTGTTTGTCAGTATAAGCATTTTTTATATGCCTTGTTCCTATTATAAGTTTTTTTATTCTAGAATTAACTATTGCACCACTACACATAATACATGGTTCCATAGTAACATATAAATCACAATCTACCAATCTCCATCCACCTAACTTTTCTGAAGCTTGTCTTATGGCTAAAATTTCTGCATGAGCTGTAGAATCATTTAATGTTTCTGTTAAATTATGTGCTCTAGCTATTATCTCTCCATCTTTAACAATTACTGCTCCTATAGGTGTTTCTTTTTTATCAAATGCTTTATATGCTTCTTTTAATGCTTCTTTCATATAGAGTGAGTATTCCATATTTCCTCCTAAAACTTATAACAAATCTATCTTACCATAATTTATTTTATATTTCAACTTAATTTTATTTTAATGTAATTTATAGTTCTCTATACTTACTAAGCAATAAAAAAGAGAGTTTATATAAACGCTCTTTTTTATATATATTATTATGTTTTTATAATTCTTCTTTTTTTATAACATCTACGCCCATGTATGGTCTTAATACTTCTGGAACTACTACTGAACCATCCGCTTGTTGATAGTTTTCTAATATAGCAGCTAAACTTCTACCTACTGCAAGCCCTGAACCATTTAATGTATGAACATATTCTGCTTTAGATTTTTTATCTCTCTTGAATCTTATCCCTGCTCTTCTAGCTTGGAAATCTTCAAAGTTTGAACAAGAAGATATTTCAACGTATCTATTGTAACTTGGCATCCATACTTCTAAATCATATTTAAATGCTGCAGTAAACCCTAAATCTCCTGTACATATTCTAACAACTCTGTATGGTAAACCTAATAATTGTAACATTTTTTCTGCATCATTAGTTAACTTTTCTAATTCTTCATATGATTTTTCTGGATCACAGAACTTAACTAATTCAACCTTATTAAATTGATGTTGTCTTACTAAACCTCTTGTATCTCTACCAGCTGATCCTGCTTCTGATCTAAAGCATGGAGTGTATGCACAGTATTTTATTGGTAATTGATCTGCCATTATTATTTCATCTCTGTGTATGTTTGTTACTGGTACTTCTGCTGTTGGTACTAAGAAGTAGTCTACGCCTTCTAATTTAAACATATCTTCTTCAAACTTAGGTAATTGTCCTGTTCCTACAAAACTAGTTCTATTAGCCATAAATGGTGGTAAAACTTCTGTGTATCCATGCTCATCTGTATGAGTATTTAAGAAAAAGTTTATTAAAGCTCTTTCTAATCTTGCTCCCTTTCCTTTGTATAAAGTAAATCTTGAACCAGTTATTTTTCCACCAGTTTCAAAATCTAATATTCCAAGACCTGTTCCTATATCCCAATGAGCTTTCTCTTCAAATTCAAATGTTGGAACCTCTCCCCAATTTCTTATTTCAACATTATCTTCATCAGTAGTTCCTTGTGGAACATCTGGATGAGGAACATTTGGTATTCTCATTAATCTATATTCCATATCTTCTGTTACAGTTCTAACTTTTTCATCTATTACTTTTATTTTATCAGATAACTCTTTTAACTGAGCTTTTGCTTCTTCTACATCTTTACCTTCTTTTATAAGTTGAGGTATTTTCTTTGATTCAACGTTTAATTCGTTTTTCATAACTTCAACTTCTTTAAGTAAATCTCTTCTTTGATCATCTAATTCAACTACAGCATCAAGGTCAAATTCTTTTTCACCTCTTCTATCCATAGCTTTTTTGATATCTTCTAAATTTTCTCTTATTCTCCTAATATCTAGCATCTTACTTCCTCCTATTTTTTATAATATATGTACTCTTCGTTTCTTAATTTTCTAAACAATTTTATTTGCGCTAATAAAACTTTTTAGAAATTTTTCTTAAACTTAGTTATAGATAACGTTATCTAATATGTTTTTAGGTCATAAACAGGGATTTATTTAACCTATAAATTAAAAAATGCAATAAAAAAAAGACCTTCTATCCCCCTAAAAGGGACGAAAGTCTTTAATCCGCGTTGCCACCCTAATTGAATATACTTAAATTAGTATATTCCTCTCAATCCTGTAACGTAGGTATACGTCTAATCTTACTGTTATTTCCGATTAGAAGCTCTGGAATGGATTCAAAAATAATTGCAATGAGTTCTCACCAACCACTCACTCTCTGAATACAAATATATTTTCTACTATTTTCCTTCATAGCTTTTAAACTAATTGTTTTATTTGATACTCATTATATTATATATATTAACAACTTTCAATAGCATTATTCAATTTTTTTTATTTATTTTTAGTTGAAATTTATATATATGATAATATTTAAGTTTTAATCTACCATATATTTTGACGCATAAAGTCACTATACTCTACTATTTGGGTTATTTTTAACTAAAATCAATATCTATACAATTGAAAATATTCAATGGTTATCTTACTTAAATAATAAATTTCTTTTCTCTAATTCTTCTATTATTTCACCTAAAATTTCTTCATCTTTAGCTTCTATAGTATGCATATGATTTTCCTTAGTCAGTAATGATAATTGTTTAAACTCTTCACTTGAAGCTTTATTTATAAACTCATTTATATCTCTATTTGATTCTATATCCAAATTCACTTTAATTTCTCCGTATAAAGGATGTTCTACTATTACATCCTTTACTTTTCCACCTAAATCCACTATAATTTTAAGTTCTTCATAGAATGAGCATGAGTCTTTATGATTTTTACAATTTATCACCTTAGATATAGATGTAGTATTATATGTAATATACCCTTGAGGAGTAGCCATTATTTCAATTCCTTTAGCTCTTATTAGAGCAATATCTTGGACTATTACTTGTCTACTTACATTAAATTTTTTTGCAAGTTCATCTCCTTTAATTGGCTTATCTAAATTTTTTAATATATTTATTAAGTTTTGTCTTCTCTCATTAGCATTCATAATATACCCTCTTTTCCAATTAATAAAATAATTCTACATTTCACATACTAATTAATTTATATTATACCATTTCAAATTTCATTTTTGTATAAATCAATTAGTCTTTATAAAACAAAAAACTTCCATTCACGGAAGCTCTATTTTAATATAATTTATTTTTATGCACAAAAAAAGATTACGTGGCTACGTCTTACTCTCCCAGGAGGTTGCCCTCCAAGTACCATCAGCGCTAAAGAGCTTAACTTCTGTGTTCGGAATGGGAACAGGTGTATCCTCTTTGC
>NZ_JBOFOR010000049.1:0-7541 GCF_051659545.1 Romboutsia sp.
TTGTAGTAGCTTTCCTAATAAGCATATTTTACTAAATATACTAGACAATATATACGAGTTAAAAATTTAAAAAGTATTTAATTTAATATTCTGAAAAAAGGATTGTATCCTGGACCTTAGAGAAAGTGTATTCTTTTTAGGTAAATAAATTAGAAATTTGCTAGATTTAACATAAACAAAATAAACACATCTAATTTTATTAAAATTGATAAAATTAAATGTGTTCATGAATAATTCAGGATAATATAAATAAATCTAATATTAAGGAGACAAAGAATGAAGTTTTACTCAGTAAAAGAACTAATACCAGAGATAACTGGAATAGACGAAAAATATGATAAGAGATATGAGTCAGAATCAAGAAAGGTATATAGAATAGATGAGAGTATAAGAAGTATAAGTTCTTATCACGATACACAAGGAATACCAGAGTGCAATAAAGATTCATATCTAAAGATGATGAAAGCTATATATAATGACGATGAAGTACAAGCAATAGCAAGAAATATAAAGAATAAAAAGAATATTTCAGACGAACAAGCATTAAGATTTTTTGACTTTATACTAGATAAAATAGAGGACAAAGAACTTAAAAAGTATTTAGGCAGATACAGAGATGAATTAAGAAGTGAAGAATTACTCAAAGTTACAGAAGATATAAATAAAGAGATAATGATATTCATGAGTGAAAATCAAGACCTAGCATATGAAAGTCAGATAAAAACATTGGAGCAATTAAGAGATACAGTAAAAGAAACGTTAAATGACTACAGAAAACAAATAAATGTAATAAGAGATTTAAATAGCTATGTCTATTCAGAAGAAGGATGGATAGATATGGTATCAAAAATAGACAAACATATAAATGAATACAAGATGAAAAAATAGATGAAAACAAGACTTAGTCAATGACAAATTAAGTCTTGTTTTTTTGTCATAAAAAAAATTTTCATTATACGATAACATGGTATTTGTAGTTAGCAGAGACTAACTATAGATAACTATATGATTGTATATTTGGAGGAATGTTGAAATGACAAGATTAAAGAGAGTTCAAAAAATAGTAAAGGTTGCAGAAGAAAAGAAAGAAGTAAGTAAAACAAGATTGAAAAGGCTTAGAAAGTTAAGCATAGGTACACATGAAGTTGAAATCACAAGTGCAGAACTATCGGAAAATAAGGACTACTTAATAAATTTAGGATTACAGTCAATGGAAGATGAAAGAAAAGGAAGGTTCTCTATACCAATAGATGGGTTTTCAATGGATAGTTTGTTAGAAATCATATATGGAGAATGTGATCAAGAGGAGGTATGTTTAGAAGAGTTAGTAGGGCATAAAGTGATTGCAGTAATAGTGAGAAACGGAAAATTCTTGAATGTAGACTATTTTGAGTCATTAGATAATGCTGAGGAAGAAGATGAAATAGACCTATACCAAGAACTTGAAGATAATAATGAAGAATACCTAGAAGATGAAATAGAATTAGACGATTTCATATAGGAGGTAGAACAAATGACAGATGTAAAAATGGACATGCCATTTGAAGAAGTAACATTAGAACCTGATGATGGAGTATACCTAGAAGATGATAAATTTGGAACAATGAAAGTATCAGAACCAATTTGGATAGAATCATGTGAAAGAAATATAGATAATGATGAAATGACTGCAACGATAATGTGCAAAAATCTTGGAAGAAAAAATAAAGTAATAGCCAAAAGGGAGGAATATCTAGACCCTAGAATACTGTTAACTTATCAAAAAGTAGGATTTGATGTGAATATATTCAATAAGAATACAATAGTAAAACACCTAATAAATGAAGAAAAAATAATGAAAATAGACCAAGTTCATTCACAACTTGGATTTGGAGAGCATGAAGGAAAGACAATTTACAAGGCACATAACTCTATAGGTACAGACAGTACCTATAGAGGAAGCTTTGACATAAATCCTAAAGGGAATAAAGATGTTTGGTTAACTATGTTGGAAGATAAAGTACTAGGTAATGTAAACCTTGAACTAATTTGTTCAATCTCACTAACATCAATACTATTAGGATTCATAGGAGAAGAATATTCACTAGAAACTATAATTGTACATCTAGTTGGAAATAGTACAACGGGAAAAAGTACGGCATTGAGATTAGCTATATCAATATTTGGTTCTATAAAATTAGGTAATAATTCATTACTTTCAACTTACAATACAACTCATAATGCAATGATGAAGAAGTTATGTGGAACAAAAGGAGTAACATTCGCATTTGATGAGATTTCTATAAGTAACATAGGAAATTTCACACAGACAATCTACACTCTTTCACAAGGGGTAGATAAAGCAAGACTAAATAAGAATTCAGAACAAAAAGAACAAGAAAGTTGGTTAGGAACAATACTCTCAAATGGTGAAAAATCATTACTAAATTCAGCTAACAAAAATGCTGGAATACAGATAAGAGTAATAGAAATAGAAGATATTTCTTGGACAAGTAGTGCAGAAAATGCAGAAGAAATAAATAGGATAGTAGCGAAGAATAGTGGTCATATAGCTATTGAAATAGCAGAATACATGATGGAACTAGGCAAGGAAGAAGTAAGTAAAAGATATGAAAAAAACGTGGAAATGATAAAACAAGTAATGATTAAAAATAACTTAGAAGATGAATTCACAAGTAGAAGAGCTAATAAACTAGCAACAATAACTACTACAGCTAAGATATTTCAAGAATACCTTAGTAAAGAAGTAGGAAAAGAGATTAAGTTAGACATAAAAGGAATGATACAGGTACTTACTGATGTAGAAAGAGAATCAATAAAATCTAGAAATTTAGATAAGTCAGCATTAGAACATATACGTCAATACATCTTAGACAATAAACATAAATTTGAAAAGAATTGGGAAGAAAAACCTAAGGGACAACTGATAGGAAAGCTAACAAGGAAAAAAGACTATTTAGAACTTGAAATGACGCCATCAAAGTTCAAAGAAATGTTAAAAGAAGGTGGATATGAAAGTGATAAGGTAGTTCTAAAGGAGCTTAAAAATAAAGGAATGCTTGATTGTGATAGCGATAGGTACACAAGAAAACGAAATACGGATGCAGGTAATATACCTGTAATAGTAGTAAAGCTACTGAAAAAAGATAAATAAAGATGAATGGGTAAACGGTAAAGAAATAAAACCACGTTTCCACATATGAAACTAAATAAAAAATAATTTGGAGGAATTAAATATGGAAAACATAAAGGAAGTAATAACAGTAGATGAAATGAATGAAAGCAATTTAAATAATAAGGTATATAATCCTTTAAAAGTAATCAAACCAAAAAGCATGAGCAAAACTAGAGATACTAAAAGTTCAAAAGGTATATGTACAGTGATAAATTCTAAACAGAATGGTAAGAGATTAATCTTAGCGAAAGAAACCATGGATTACCTTAAAAATCCATCAAAAATTGAAGTTGGATTTACTGAAGATGGCATAGTAATAGCTGAGAAATTACCAGAGAATGGAGTAGAGTTTTCTATAAAGAAAAGTGGAAATAAAATGGTAATATATTCATCAGAATTAGTCAAAGAAATAACACAGTTATTTAACTTAGATTTTAGTGACAGAGTATCAATTACATTTACTGAATCAGAGAAGTATGATGATTTAGATAATCCTATAGTTAAGATTAAGACTAGATAGTCATACACAAAAGGAAATCATTGCTTTAAGTTAAATGATGGAAAATTGACGTGGAAACGTGGAAAAAAAGAAAAGCACGTTTCCACATGAAACATAACATAATGTTGGAGGACAACTATGGATACAGTATCAATGGAGCAGATAAAATCAGATGAAATAATAAATATACTAAGTAACATAATACAAAAACACATAATAAAAGCTAAAGAATCAACTGGAGGAGAAGATAATGAGTAAAAGAGTAGCCATATATTGTAGAGTATCAACAACAGAACAAGCTGAAGAAGGTTACAGTATAGATGAGCAAAACATAAAGATAAGAGAATATTGTGAGAAAGAAGGTCATGAAATATACAACCTCTACGAAGATAGAGGGATAAGTGGAAAGAACATAACAAATAGACCAGGTATAAAACAACTACTACATGATGCAACTAAGAATAAATTTGACTTAGTAATAGTTTGGAAATTGAATAGAATAAGTAGAAAACTATTAGACATACTTAACATAGTAGATTTGCTAAATAGACATAACATAGCATTTCGTTCATTAACAGAAAGTTTTGAAACAGAAACAGCAACAGGAAAGTTACAACTAAACATAATGGGAGCGATAGGGGAGTTTGAAAGAGAAACTATTGCAGAAAACGTAAAAATGGGATTATTAGCTAGAGCTAAAGAAGGTAGATGGAATGGAGGTGTAGTTTTAGGGTATGATTTAGTAGAAATATCTAATGAAGGAAAGAAGAGAAAGAATACTATTTTAAAAATAAATGAAGTAGAAGCTAATACAGTAAGAAGAATATTTGAGCTATATAGTCAAGGATACGGATACAAAGCAGTAGTGAATAGGATAAATAAGGAAGGACATAAGACCAAGAGAAATTCAGTATTTGCAGTGAGTACAGTAAAGGAAATACTTCAAAATCCAGTATACATTGGTAAGATAAGATACAATGTAAGACAAGATTGGAGCAAGAAAAGAAGAAATAACATAAATGCTAATCCAATACTTTCAGAAGGAATACATGAACCAATAATTGACGTGGAAACGTGGAACAAAGTACAAGTGATACTAAAGGAAAGAAGTAAAAAACATAATAAAATCTATGATAGTGAATTTCCATTAACAGGAATACTAAGATGTCCTGTATGTGGAGCAGGGATGACGATAAATAGGTCTACTGCTAAAAGGAAGGATGGAACTAGAAGGATAAATGAATACTATTCTTGTGGAAACTGGAAGAATAAAGGAACATCTGTATGTAACTCTAACTCTATACGCACAGAGATAGCAGATGAATATGTGTTAGGTAAGATAATGGAGCTAATAAATGATGAATCCATATTAAGTAGAGTAGTTGATAACATAAATAAGAACAAGTCTACTAAATTGAAACCAACATTGGAACAATTAGGACAAATAGATAAAGAGATAGAAAAGCTAACAGGTAAGAAGAATAAAAATATAGAACTATTTGAAGATGGAATACTAGATAAAAGTGAGCTATCAACAAGAGTAAAAGCAATAAATGATGACATAGAGAAACTAAAGTACAGAGAACAAGAACTAAAACAGGATCTCCAACTAGCAGAAGGAGAGCCAATACCATTTGAATTAGTGAATGAAGTAATGCAAAGGTTCAAAGAAGTATTCTTAGGAATGAGTACAAGTCAACAAAGGAAACAACTAATACATTTGCTAGTTTCAAAGATAACAATAAATAAGGAAAGAGAGATAGATAGCATAGAGATACAAATAAATGATGATGTGATAACATACTTAATGAAGGATGGGTTGCCTAAAGAACAAGGTAACCCATCCTTTTTGCATTTGCTTGGAATGAATTGTGTAAATCTTAAAATAAAAGTATGTTAGATACATAACAGGGATAAAATCATAATACTAAAAAATATTTTGGAGGGATGAATAATGAGTAAAGAAATGACTATGGAAGAGATATTAGATTTATTTGATAGAAAGAATGTGGGGAATACAAATACAACAGTAAAGGCAAATGAGAATAGGAGTATTAATCATAGTACTAATATTACTATAAATAATTACTATATTAATTATATAACAGAAGTAAGAATTGAACCTGTAGAACAAAAGGTGTATAATGGAAACTCAACTACAACAAAAAGAAGAGATACATTAGATGCAATAATAGATTTATATAATCAAATATTTTAATAATTTAAAGAGGTTAAAAGACATCCATATAAGAGGATAACAACCTAAAATAGAAGTAAACAAAAAGACGTGCTCCGTAGGGTAAGGTACGGAGAACCGTATCATAAATAAGGTAGGTATTTTGTAGTATAGTAGTTAAATAAGATTCAACGACCATTTAAATGTACAAAAAAGAGGGTAAGGCATTGTTTCTGGTTCTTACTCAAGTTTGGGTATTACGAAAATAGCTAAATATAATTAATAAAGGTGGACGCATTAGTTTTAACGTGTCCACCTTTATTAAAATAGCATCATTTACCCAAAGATGAGTAATAACCTTATTTTTATGAATAACCTTATTTAATGTCTTACTATTAATTAAATAATATAAAAAGAGTAGAAAACAAATATTTATATCTGTTTTCTACTCTTTTACGAAAATGTTATTTATTATTGTTGCTTTGTTTCATGATGAAGTGGTGGTGTAACTAGCCGACCTTTATCTTTTATTGAGTAGTCACAAAACTATTATTTGTATAATAGTAGATTTTATACAGACGATGTAGTAAAAATAATTATTAATTTTCCTTTATTCTAATAGCATTATTTATTTACTGCTTAATTCAAACATAATTTCACGTCCATTTGTATTATTTTCTAGGATTATTAAAAGATACCGGGGTAGGGTTTGGTGGTTCATGAGATGGTCCTGGAGTAGATAAATCAAAGTATAGTTTTGAATATTCAGTAACTCCAAAATCTTTATTAGAACCTGTATTTTGAACTTTATTTAATGCTTCTCTAAATAGAGCATTATGTGCTTCTTCTCTATTAAGCAAGAACTGAATAGTTGATCTTACTTCTTTATCTTCAATTTGTCTATAAAGATACTCATAAACTACTTTTGCTCTTTGCTCTGATACTATATTTGAAAGTAAGTCTGCAACTAAATCACCAGTTACCGTTACATAATCCGCTGTCCATGGTGCTCCAGATGAATTTATTAAAACAGGTGATAATCCACATTGAACATGAGTTTGAATTTCTCCTGCCGTAACTGCTGCACTATCAACATCATGGCCATTTAGTAAATTAATTGTTTGTGCTACCATTTCCATATGACTCAACTCTTCAGCTGCTATATCCATAAATAAATCTTTTATTTCAGGGTCTTTAATTCTAAAACTTTGGGGCATATATTGCATAGCGGCCTTATATTCTCCGTTCCCACCACCTAATTGATCCTGCATTAATACTGCATATTGAGGATTTACTTTTTCTACCTTAACTTCTTGTAATAATTGTTTTTTATGTTTAAACATTTTTACTGCCCCCTGAAAGTAGATATTTATGTATATAGTTGACATTTGCACAATATATAGCCAGTGAGCGAAGCGGACTATATATTGCTATGTCAACTATATACGACTACATCTCTTTAACCAAGTTTGCTGCCCATTTTTTTGATAACGCCCTAGGAACACCAAAAATAAACTTGACTATTTCCTCAGTATAAGTAAAAAGAACAAGTACATATATCGGAGCCCCCATTATCGCAGCAATAAAAGTAAGAGGAAGCGAAACCAACCACATACAACCTAACTCCAAAGCAAGAGCATACTTTGTATCTCCACCACTTCTTAAAACACCAATTATTATCAAAGTATTAA
>NZ_JBOFOR010000050.1:0-10475 GCF_051659545.1 Romboutsia sp.
TAGACCAACATGCAGCCCATGAAAGAGTACTATATGAAAAGTATATGGACAAGTTCTATAAGTCAGAGATTAATATGCAAATACTATTAGACCCAATAGTATTAGAACTTTCAACAGTGGACATGCTTCATGTAGAAAATAATTTAGAATTATTTATGAAGTTTGGTTTTGAAATAGAACTCTTTGGTAATAATCATATAATGATAAGAAGTGTACCAACTATATTTGGTGTTCCTGAATCAGAAAAATTTATACTACAAATAATAGACAACATAGACGACATAAAAAATAACTATGAGTTAAAAGGTGAAAGATTTGCTTCTATGGCATGTAGATCAGCAATAAAGGCAAATGACAAAATAGCAAACTTAGAAATAAACAGCTTATTCGAGCAAATGGAACTTTGTGAAAATCCATTTACTTGTCCTCATGGTAGACCGATTATTGTAGAAATATCAAAAACTGAAATAGAAAAAATGTTTAAGAGAATTATGTAGTTAAGAAAGGAAGATTATGAATAAAACACCACTTATAATACTTACAGGACCAACAGCTGTTGGTAAAACTGATTTATCAATAAAACTTGCAAAAGAATTAAATGCCCAGATTATCTCAGCAGATTCTATGCAAATATACAAACACATGGACATAGGAAGTGCCAAGGTAACACCTGAAGAAATGGATAATGTAAAACATTATTTAATAGATGAAGTTACTCCTGATTATACTTTTTCTGTTTCAGAATTTCAAGAAAGAGCTGATAAATACATCAGTGAAATATCTGAAAAAGGAAAAAAAGTATTAGTAACAGGAGGAACCGGTCTTTACCTTAATTCACTAATCTACAATATGGACTTTGCAAAGTCTGATGCTGACAATGAGCTTAGAGAGCAACTAAGAATAGAATTAGAAGAAAATGGCATAGAATATATGCATAATAAATTAAAAGAATTAGATAATGAAGCGTCAGAGAGAATTCACAAGAACAATACCAAAAGAGTAATAAGAGCATTAGAAGTAGCTTTAAGTGGAGGAAAAATGAATGATTTTTCTAACGACTTAAAATTTAACGAAAAGTACAAACCAATAATAATTGTGCTAAATAGAGATAGAGAACATTTATACCAAAGAATAAACAAACGCGTAGATATTATGATGGAAAGTGGACTTATAGAAGAAGTAAAAGAATTACTAGCTATGGGTTACACTAAAGACATGATATCCATGCAGGGAATAGGCTACAAAGAAATAATAAAATATCTAGATGGTGAGTATACACTAGAAGAAGCAGTTGAAATCATAAAAAGAGATTCAAGAAGATATGCCAAGCGTCAACTAACTTGGTTTAGAAGATATGAAGATGCAAAATGGTTTGACTTAGATGAGTACAATAATAGTGAAATACTTAAACAAGATATTGTTATGCATATTGAAAAAATGCTATAATTTATATAGAATATATGTAATAGAGGAATAGTATAAAATTGGAAAAGTATATTAACCTTTTTATTTAATTAAAACTCGGGAGGATACGTCAAATGAAAAATACGGCTTTAAATTTACAGGATTTATTTTTAAACCATGCAAGAAAGGAAAGAATACCTGTAACCATATATCTAATGAATGGCGTTCAAGTTAAGGGGCATGTTAAAGGGTTCGATAGTTATATAATATTAATAGAAGACGAAAAGAAACAACAAAATATGATATATAAGCATGCTGTATCAACTATGTTACCAGGTAAATACATAAACTTACAAAGTTCAAGTCAACAACAAACTAATAATAATAGATAGATAAATTAAAGTCCTAGAGAAAACTCTAGGACTTTTTTGCGTGCAATTTAACTCCTAACCTAAGGTTAAAAACTCATAATTGATAATAAATATAAAAAATGCTACAATGACTTTACAGGTGTATATACATTAAAGAGACTAATTAGAAAGTGGTGTAATTATGGGGAATTGTTTAGTTGAGGAAATATTAAAATTAAAAAAAGAAAGAAATGCAATAATCTTAGCACATTACTATCAACCTAAGGAGATTCAAGAAATAGCAGATGCAGTGGGGGACTCTTACTATTTAAGTGAAGTTGCTAGAGATAGTAAAGAAGAAGTAGTTGTATTATGTGGAGTTAAATTTATGGCAGAAAGTGCAAAAATTCTTTCGCCTCAAAAAACAGTTTTAATGCCTACTAAAGAAGCAGGGTGCGCAATGGCAGATATGATAAATGAAGATGGGATATTAGAGTTAAAAGAAAAATATCCAAATGCATATACAGTATGTTATATAAACTCATCTGCTAATGTGAAGGCACACTGTGATGTAGCAGTAACTTCATCTAGTGCATTAGATATATTAAAAAATGTACAAAGTGAGCAAATAATTTTTTTACCAGATAAAAATTTAGGTGGATATATAGCAGAATTTTTCCCGGAAAAAGAATTTATACTATGGGAAGGTTATTGCAAATATCATAATAATATAAAAGAAGAAGAAATTCTAAATATAAAAGAAAAATATATAGATGCAGAAGTATTAGTACATCCTGAATGTACAAAACCAATAAGAGATTTAGGAGATTATATTGGAAGTACTACAGGTATAATTAACTATGCTACCAAGTCAGATAAAAAGGATTTTATAATAGCCACAGAAGAAGGGGTTTTACACGAGCTAAAAAAGAAAAATCCAGATAAAAACTTCCATATACCAGGTGGAACTATTTCTTGTATTGATATGAAAAAAACAACTTTAGAACTTTTATACGATACCCTATTAAATATGAAAAATGAAATAATAGTAGATGAAGAAATATCTAAGAAAGCCTTAGGATGTCTAGAGAACATGCACGCTCTAGCGAAGTAAAATGAATAAAATAGTAGATGTTTTAATAATAGGTTCAGGGGTATCGGGGATATATTGTAGTTTAAATTTAAAGGAAAGTTTAAATGTTATGCTAGTTACTAAGTCTAAATTAGAAAATACTAATACATATTTAGCACAAGGTGGAATATCAACTGCAAGAAACAAAGAAGATATACCAGTATTTATAGAAGATACTTTAAAAGCTGGACAATATAAGAATAAATTGGAGGCAGTAACAGTATTAGCAAAAGAATCAAGGGATAATATAGAAAAATTGCTAGCTATAGGAGTTAATTTTGATAAAAGTAGTAATGAATTAAACTACACAAGAGAGGGTGCTCATAGCATAAATAGGATAGTTCATACTAAGGACAATACAGGAGAAAGTATACAATTAGCTCTTGAAAAAGAACTAAAACAAAGAAAAAATATTTCTATTTATGAAGATACATATTTTGTAGATATTATAAAAGAAGAAAACAAGTGTATAGGAGCAGTTCTAATAAAAGACGAAGAACAAATAAATGTATATGCAAAAGCTGTAGTATTAGCTACAGGAGGAATTGGAGGAGTATTTAGAAACTCTACTAACCAAAGAATCTTAAATGGTGATGGAATAGCAGTTGCCCTAAAGCACAAGATTAAATTAAAAGATTTAAACTATATTCAAATTCATCCTACAGCTTTTTATGAAGAAAATAACGATGAAAAGAGATTGTTAATTTCTGAAGCTGTAAGAGGAGAGGGTGGAAAACTTTTAGATATTAATGGAGAAAGATTTATAGATGAATTACTTCCAAGAGATGTGGTATCTAAAGCTATATTTAAACAAATGGATAAGACTAATTCACCTTTTGTATATTTAGATGTTACCTTTATGGAAAAAGACTATATAATAAATAGATTTCCATTCATATACAAAGAGTGCTTAAAAAGAGGAACGGATATTACTGAAGACTACATAAAAATTTCACCAGCACAACATTACTTTATGGGTGGTATAGAAGTAGATTTAGATTCAAAAACCTCAATGGAAAATTTGTATGCAGTAGGAGAAATAAGCTGTACAGGAGTACATGGAGCTAATCGATTAGCAAGCAATTCCTTATTAGAAGGAGTAGTTTTTTCAAAAAGATGTGCAAGATTTATAAATGAAAATATTGATGATATTGAGTCTAAAATAGGACCAACATATGAAGTTAAAGATACTCTACAAAATTTAATAAAAATAAATAAGAACCTAGTTATAAAGGAAATAAAAGAACAGTGCGAGGAGTTTGAGGATGAATTATTTGATTATAGATAAAATAATAAAAGAAGCATTAATTGAAGACATACCAAATGAAGATATTAGTACAAATTCTATAATTGAAAAAGAAAGCATATCAACTATAGAATTACTAAGCAAGGAAGAAGGTATAATAGCAGGTCTAGAAGTTTTCAAAAGAGTTTTTGATATACTTGGAGGGGTAGAAGTAAATCTATACAAAACAGATGGAGATAGAATATACCCTAAGGATAAAATAGCTTTCTTAAAGGGTAATACTAGAAATATATTACTAGGAGAAAGAGTAGCTTTAAATCTACTTCAAAGAATGAGTGGAGTAGCAACTTTAACTAACACTTTTGTAAAAGAATTAGAAAACAGCAACACAAAACTATTAGATACTAGAAAAACCACGCCAAACTTAAGAGTACTTGAAAAGTATGCTGTAAAAGTTGGAGGAGGTTGTAATCATAGATTTAATTTATCTGATGGAATTATGCTAAAGGATAATCATATAAGTGCAAGTGGAGGAATAAAAGAGGCAGTTAAATTGGCTAAAGAAAATAATTCATTTGTTAGAAAAATAGAAGTAGAAACTGAAAATTTAGAGATGGTAAAAGAGGCTTTAGAAGCAGGCGCAGATATAATAATGTTAGATAATATGGATTTAGAAACTGCTAAAGAAGCAATAGCCATTATTAATGGTAGTGCCATAACAGAGTTTTCAGGTAATGTAGGATTACATAATATAAAAGCAATAGGAGAAATTGGTGTAGATTACGTTTCAGTAGGTGCACTTACTCATTCTTACAAAGTACTAGATTTAAGTATGAAAAATTTAAAAAAAATAAGCTAGTGCAATAAAAGGACTAGAGTAATTCCTTAACGGGTTCAATTTTGGGGTACAAATCTTAAAATAACACATTAGATCATAATTAAAATCACATACTTATCACCTCAACAACAAATCTATTGTTAGCGCGAAATACCTTGTGATATTATATCAATTAGGACACAATTGTTAAATAATGTGAAATATATAAATAGGAATTTTATAGTGATGTTGTTGTAAGTTATTAAATTATATTTTATTGAAAGGGGATATACAAAGTGATTAATTGTAAAAACTTAATAATAAGACAATTGGAATTAGGGGATTTGATATAATGGATATAAGAAAACATAATGAACTTGCTTGGGATAATGAAGTTAAGATAGGTAATAAATGGACAATACCAGTAAGTTCTATAGATATTGAGATGGCCCGAAAAGGACAGTATACAATATTATTAACTCCAACAAAACCTGTTCCTAAAAATTGGATTGGGGATGTATCAGGAAAAGACTTACTATGTCTTGCATCTGGAGGGGGGCAACAAGGTCCGATATTTTCGGCACTTGGAGCTAATGTAACAGTTTTTGATAATAGTAAGGAACAACTATCAAAAGATAAAATGGTAGCGAATAGAGATAATTTAAATATAAACCTTGAACAAGGGGATATGAGAGATTTATCAAGGTTTAATAATGGAACTTTTGACTTTATATTCCATGCAGTTTCGAATTGCTTTATTGATAATGTTGAAAAAGTATGGTCTGAATGCTATAGAGTGTTAAAACCAGGTGGTGTATTGATAGCAGGATTTGGAAATCCTATTTCATATATATTTGATTTATACGAATGGGAAAAAAATAATAAATTGATTGTTAGAAATAGCGTACCATACTCAGATATAGATCAACTTCCAAAGGAGCAGTTGGAAGAAAGGATACAAACCAAAGATACGTTAGAATTTGGTCACTCTTTACAAAGTCAAATTGGAGGTCAAATAGATGCTGGTTTTGTAATTAGTGGTTTTTATGAAGATAAATTAGGAAATGGATTATTAGATAATTATATAGATACATTTATTGCAACTAAAGCAATAAAGTTATAATTGATTTTAAAAGTATATACTTGGAATACTCGTGCTATAAAAACTTATGAAAAAGTTGGATTTGTACAGTATGATAAATTAGTAAGAGTTGAAGATGGCAAGGCTACTGAATACAGTCTTATGAAGATGTATATTTAATAAACAATATTAATATAATGCGGACAAAAAAAGCAATATACAATTCCAATTCAAGGGATGTATATTGCTTTTTATTATACTTCAATAGTAGAAAAACCTTCACCAAGAGCCTCTTGTATATCCGAAACTATAATAAAAGCATGAGGGTCAATTGATTTTATAAGTCTTTTTAAAGATACTACCTGACGCTTAGATACCACAACAAGAATTACATCCTTTTCAACCTTACTATAAGCCCCCATAGCCTTTAATAAAGTTGCACCTCTACCTAATTCTACAATAATGGCATCGCTTATTTCTTTAGAGTAATCAGAGATAATAGTGAACGATTTAGAATAATTAAATCCATCTATAACTAAGTCTGCAACTTTAACGATAATAACTAGTGATAAACCAGAATAAAGTGCTATTTCAATTTCTTTTGAAACTATACCGGATAAGGTTACCACTATAACATCTGCTATACCCATTAAAACAGTTACGCTTATAAATGGGAAAAATTTATTTGCTAATAACCCAATTAAATCAGTACCACCCGTTGTACCATTTATTCTAAATATTAATCCAAGGCCTATGCCAGATATGGAAGAACCAATAATAGAAGCTAAAAGTGGATCGTTGGTAACATCTATGTACCCCAAGTTACCAGTAATTTTTAGAGAAATAGTAACCAAAGTAATTCCTACCAAAGTTTTTAATACATCTTTTTTATTTAAAATTTTATAAGCAACTAAAAATAGAGGAATATTAAAACATAAATTTATCATAAACAAAGGAACTCCTGTAATAGAGTTTATTATTATTGATAAACCAGAAATTCCACCTGGAGCAATAGCATGTGGCCTAAAAAATAAATTTAAAGATAATGCCAGTAAAAAACAACCTACAGCCATAAACAAAAATTCTTCAACAACTAATAATTTTTTATTAATCATCTTCCCACTCCTCCTACGAACCAATCTGAATATAATTATAAGCTATAAATATTAAAAATACTATTAATAAAATTTAGAATATTAATAATATTTTAAACAATATGAAAAATTCCTTTCTTAAAAATTTATTTAAAAATGACAAATTAAAATACATTCACAATAATACAGAAAATTCTGTAAAATAAAAATAAAAATGTTATAATATATAGTACAAAGCTTACAAGGGAGGGGAATTTATATGGGAACATATAACAGTGCAAGTACTGGAATGAAAGGTTTTGATGAAGTAATTGATATGCTAAGACTTGGGGACAATGTTGTATGGCAAGTTAATTCAATAGAGGATTACAAATACGTAGTGAACTCCTATATAGAGCAAGGAAAAAAAGATGGAAGAAAGTTAATATACATAAGATTTGGAAAACATGAAAGTCTAATAGACGATTTAAATGGAGTGAAGATTTATGAACTAAATCCTTGTTTAGGATTTGAGGATTTTACCACTACAGTTCATAATATAATAGAAAATGAAGGAACAAAATTATTTTATGTATTTGATAGTTTAACAGAACTACAACAATGTTGGTATTCAGATCTTATGACGACTAACTTTTTTAAGGTAACTTGTCCTTATCTTAATGAATTTGATACAATAGCATACTTTGCAGTAATAAGAAATGCTCATACATATGATGCTATTGCAGGAATAAGAGAAGTAACTCAAGTTCTATCTGATATATACAAGGTAGAAAATAATTATTATATACATCCATTAAAAGTAAGTGGCCGTTATTTTCCTACAATGTTTTTTCCGCACAAAATAGAAGGAGATACAGCAATTTCAATCACATCAAGTGCAGATGCCGCACAATTATTTTCAAATTTCAATTGGACTAGTAAAAGATTAGGTTATTGGAGAAGAACTTTTAATAAAGCTAGAAGTGCTATAAATGAGGGAATAGAAGCCAGAGAAGAAATGAAAGATATATTATTGACACTTTTAGTTGGCTCAAAATCAAAAATTCGAGATATGTGTACAAAATATTTTGAATTAGAAGATGTAGTTCAAATAGCATCTCGTGAAATAGGCACAGGGTTAATAGGTGGTAAAAGTATAGGTATGCTTTTAGCTAGAAGAATTATCACTAAGGTTGAAGATCACAAAGACTATTTTACACCTTTATTAGAACCACATGATTCCTTTTATATAGGAGCGGATGTTTTCTATTCTTATATAGTTGAAAATGGAATTTGGGACCTTAGAATAAAACAAAAAACAGAAGAAGGATACTTTAAATATGCTCAGGAGTTTAAGGAAAAATTAGAACAAGGTCGTTTCGCAAGAATGCATAAGGATCAATTTATGCATATGCTTGAATACTACGGTCAATCACCTATTATAGTTAGATCAAGTTCATTATTAGAAGATAACTTTGGAAATGCCTTTGCAGGAAAATATGAAAGTGTATTTTGTGTAAATCAAGGAACACTTGATGAAAGACTTCAAGCTTTTGAAGCTGCAGTTCGTAAAGTATACGCTAGTACTATGAATGAAGATGCTCTTAATTATAGAAAACTAAGAGGCTTAGATAAAAAAGATGAGCAAATGGCAATATTAGTTCAAAGGGTATCAGGAGATTATTATGGAGAATACTTTTTCCCACATGTAGCAGGAGTAGGGAACTCTTCTAATTTATATGTTTGGGATAAAGGTATTGATATGAATGCAGGTATGTTAAGACTTGTATTTGGACTTGGAACTAGAGCTGTTGATAGGGTAAATAGTGACTATGTAAGAATAGTTACACTAGATGACCCAATGAGAATACCCCTTATGAATTATTACGACCAAGAAAAGTTTTCTCAACATGATGTAGATTTACTAAACTTGAAAACTAATAAGCTTTCTACAGTATATATAAATGAAGCTGTTAAAAAAGATATAAAAACTAATGTAAATATATTTGGTGCAAAGGACTATAACACAGCTCGAATGCTTAGGGAAACGGGAAGTAATCCTGATAATGCACCATTTCTATTAAATTTTGAAGTACTTCTAAAATACACTAAGTTTCCAGAAGTTATGAAAAATACATTAAAAGTATTATCGAATGAATATGAATATCCAGTAGATATAGAATTTACAGCAAATTTTAATAAAGAAGGTAACTTTAGATTTAATATAGTACAATGTAGACCACTTCAAACTAGAGGTTTAGGTAAAACTGTAGAAGCTCCGAAACTTTTAGATAAAGAATCTTGCTTATTTTCTTCAGTAGGAAATTTTATGGGAGGAAATATAAGATTCCAAATTGACTATGTAGTGTTAGTATCAGTTAAGGAGTACATGGGACTTACAAACTCTGAAAAATATACTATTGCTAGACAGATAGGTATAGTAAACAATGCACTAAAATATAAAAATGCAATGCTAATGGGGCCAGGTCGTTGGGGTACTACAACACCTTCTCTTGGAGTACCAGTTCACTTTACAGAGCTTTGCAATATGTCTGTAATGTGTGAGGTTGCCTATAGTAGTGAAGGCATGATGCCGGAGTTATCTTATGGAAGTCATTTCTTCCAAGATTTAGTAGAAACGGGAATTTTCTATGTAGCACTATTTGATAATAAAGAAGATGTAGTATTTAATGAAGGAAAGCTAAGAGAAAGAGAAAATATAGTGAGTAAATTAGTAGGAGAAAATAAAGTCAATGAAGATGTAATTAAAGTATACGATACAAAGGGGTTAGAAATATATTCAGATATTACTAAGCAAATTGTAACTTGTGCGGATAATTTTAAATAGAAACTAGTATAAGCCTGGGCTGAAGCTCAGGCTTTAAATATTTAATTAACAAAACTTGATTTAATACTATATGTGGTATAAAATATACAAGGATATACAAGATATAGTGATTTAATTTAATGTGATACTTTAATGGTTGGACAGAAGGAGACTGTATGAATAAATATACAAAAATAATAAAAAGAGATGGCAAGCCTGTTGAATTTAATAAAGATAAGATAGAAAATGCAATCCTAAAAGCAATGAAATATGGAAGTGGAATATACGAAGGTGCGACTTGTTGCTAGACAAAGGTAAGCGTGGGTTTACTACAAAACTAGCCTAATAACCTTTAGTTATTAGAACTAATATTACGATAGGTAGAATGATAGGGTAACGCCTTGAAATGCCTGCCCAAAGGTACGACTAGCGTTTTGATAGGTGAATATCAAAGGGTTAGAAGCTCGTTAAAATGACTAAGAGCCACCCTAACAGAGTATATGCTGAGGAAATGCGAACTGGAGGCAGTCGAGTGGTGATAGGTC
>NZ_JBOFOR010000051.1:0-29298 GCF_051659545.1 Romboutsia sp.
ACTTAAGAATCTTTTTACTACTAAGTCGTAGATTTTTCTTTCTTTGTCACTTAAGTCACCTAAAAATACTCTTTCTTCTGTAGGTATTATTGCATGGTGATCAGTAACTTTTGAGTCATCTACAAAGCTTTTATTTCCACTTATTTTTGTTTTAAGTAACTTTGTACATACTCTTGAGTAATCACTTATATTTACTGCTTGTATTCTATCTTTTAGAGTATCTACTATATCACTAGTTAAATATCTAGAATCTGTTCTTGGGTATGTTAATACCTTATGTTGCTCGTATAGTTTTTGCATTATAGATAAAGTCTCTTTAGCTGAATATCCAAAGATTTTATTCGCATCTCTTTGTAATTCTGTTAAATCGTATAGTGCAGGTGAATATTTTTTCTTATGTACTTTGTTTACTTCTAGTATATTTATTTCCTTATTTTTAACTTTATTAACTACACTTTCGCCCTTTTCTTTACTAAAAGTCGAGGTAGAATTATTTTTATCTTTCCATAAAAACTTAATATCACTATTTCCTTTAGTTGCTACTAGGTTTACTCCATAGTATTCTTTTGCCTTAAAGTTTTGTATTTCTTCTTCTCTTTTCAGTATCATGGCTAAAGTTGGAGTTTGTACTCTACCACATGATAGCTGAGCATTGTGTTTTGTTGTTAAGGCACGTGTTGCATTTATTCCTATTATCCAGTCAGCCTCTGACCTTGCTATAGCTGAATAGTATAGATTGTCATACTCTCTTCCATCCTTTAGTTTATTAAAGCCGTCTTTTATAGCTTTGTCTGTACTTGAAGAAATCCAAAGACGTTTTATAGGCTTTTTAACATGTGCTTTTTCTATTATCCATCTAGCTACTAATTCACCTTCACGTCCTGCATCAGTCGCTATTACAATTTCTCCTACATCATCTCTATTCATTTGAGCTTTTACTGTGTTAAATTGCTTTGAGGTTTTTTTAATTACTACTGTTTTTAGGTTTTGAGGTAAAATTGGTAAATCATCTATATTCCAAGTTTTATATTTTTCACCGTAACTTTCAGGATCTGCTAAGGTAACTAAGTGACCTAGTGCCCAAGTTACTATATATTTAGGCCCCTCTATATATCCATTTTTATCATTATTACAACCTAATACTTTTGCTATATCCCTTCCTACTGAAGGTTTTTCTGCTAAAACTAATATTTTTTTCATAAAATTTCCTTTCTTTTTTAAAATAAATATAAGGTCTTTATTTTAAATTTGATTAACTATATAAATGTTATATCTAAACTTTGTTTTTACAAAGCATACTTTTACATATTTATAATATTACCATACATACTAAAAGTAACTATATTTTTTATCGAAAAAAAATAAAAGACAATGGATTTAATGGTTATAGCCATCAAATCTAATGTCTTTTATCAAAGCATTTGCTTCTACCTCATATGGACCTTTAACAAATAGTTATTTGTACACTTATTAGCATATAGTCATTCATTGGTTCTTGACCGTAGAGCCAATAGTATATTCTAAATTGAGGTTAATTCAGAACTTTTAAAACTATTTGAGAAGATATTATATAATATCTAGTCCACAACACTTCCAATGATGCTAGCAGAAGGTTAGGTATCATCCTAGCTTCTAGTCAAGCAAATGTTGTTGATATTATATTAACCACTTTATTTTTTTTAATTCAATTATTTTTTATTTTTATTAATTTTAATATCAAATTTAAACTATTTCATTGCTATTATTTCTTATAACTTATCCAAATAAGTAAGGAATTGAACAATTTATTCATATAGTTTGTAGATATCTGACAATTCTAACTCTATCTTTTGTATATCTATTTCATATAAAACTTCTGGTGCTTCTTCGTATCCTTGCAATACTTTATTTGGAAGTAATATTTCAAACTCAGTTCCACTTTCTCCATCACTATCAAGGTAGATTTCGCCCTTATTTAATTCTACTATTGATTTTACAATACTAAGACCTATTCCACTTCCTTCGTTTAGTCTAGTTAAAGATTTGTCCCCTTGAATAAACCTTTCAAATATAATCCCCTGCATTTCTACAGGTATACCTATCCCATCATCCTTAACTCTTATATGTACCCATTCCTCATCATTGTACATACTCACTAATATGTTTCCATTGGGTTTTGTGAATTTTATAGCATTTGATAATAAATTAAGCATTACTCTTTCTATCATAGATGGATCACATTTAATACTAAGTTCCTCTACCTCTGTATCAAATGTTATTGTAATATCCTTAGGATTTGCATAGTTTATTACTGATAAAGTAATCTCTTCTACCAACCTTATGATGTCACAATTTACAAACTTAGGCTTTGTAAAACCTACATCTATTTTTGTTATATCTACTATGTTATTTATTAGTCTTAGCATTCGCTGACAATTAATTTTTAAACATTGCTTATGATTAAAATATACTTCATTGAAATTAACTGATGTATCTTTACTTTTTAGGTCTAATAACTGTATCGTTGAGTAAAATATATTTAATGGTGTCTTTAATTCATGAGATATATTGGAAAAAAACTCATTCTTTATATTTTCATGATTTTTCATTTTTTCATATTCTATTAAGCTTTTTTCTGCTCTAATTCTATGAGATACGTCACTAAAATTTACTACTGTATTACGCTTATTATCATAAGTATATATTTCTTGAACAAAGCAATTCAAAGTAATATCTTCAGAATCTATTATTATATTACCTTCCCATGCTCCTTTTTCTTTTACAGACTTAAGTATTTCCTCTATAAATTCTTCTTTTAACTCACTAATATATTCATTAATTTTTTTATCTACTTCAGAATCACTAACCTTTATTCTATTGAATAAATATGTCTTTATAGTTTTATTCGAATATTTTATGTTTAAGTTTTCATCATATATTGCTATGCAACTATATTTGCTATCATCTACTAAGTTATAAAACATTTGAATTTCATTTTCTAAACATTTATTCTTTTTTATACTAAATGCTAGTTCTGTAAATAACCCTGCTATAAGTACAAGGAATCCCATATAAGTAATTGATAAGGATACTAGCTTTATATTTACTGACGGATTGGTTACTCCTGCTATAGCATATAAGGCTTTAATTGCAAAAAACAGAATACTCACGCTTATAACTAAATATATAGCATCTCTCTGTTTTATGCCTTTTATAATAAATCTTGTTGTAAATATAAGATATACAACTACTAAAAATAAGTTATATGCTTTAAATTGTTCAATTGTATTTAATCCTGTTAATAAAATGTTTTGTGTTCTTAATGTTCCAATTAAAATAGATAAAATTAGTATAATTACTGATGATTTTAATTTATTATTAATTATTAGTTTTTTAATATTTTCAAGTGGTAGGATTAAAATCATTAATATACTGATTCTTATTAATGATGTTAAAACTGTAATATAGGTACTAGTATCTATTACCGAATTTGTTAACTGCAGATTATCAAAGTTACCCATCAATATATCAATAAAAAATACTATATACATGAGAGATATTATAAAAATCTCTTCTTTATTAGTACTCATATAACATAATATACAACTAGCTACAGCTAAACCCGATAGCATTACAGAAAACAGTTTTATAAATAAAGTTATCTCGTTTGTATTACTTTTATTTGGATTTAGTGATAAAATTAATACAATCATATATGATATAACAAAAAAACCACTTATAATTAAAATTACAGTTGAAGCTATTTTATTTTGTCTGTTAGAAATTTCTTGATAATTCTTTTTAAATTTATACATTTATCCCTTATTCAACCTCCCTATTTTCCTTTTTTCCCCATATATTTACAAATTAGACTGTTATATACATATTACCATATTTTTTTCAACTCTAAAATAGAGTAAGATAATATCCCAAAAAAAGAGTTGCCCCTAAAAATGATTGGTAATCATTTTGAAGCAACCCACTTTCTTTAAAATATGCTATTTATAATATTACTCAAAAGCTGACTATGCTCATTAAATATGTTAAGACCGATTAATATTAGTATTATTCCTCCCATTAATTCTGCATAACTACTAAAAACTTTTCCCATTCTTTTTCCTAAAAAAACTCCAAATAAACACACTACAAAGGTAACACCACCTATTGCTAATGCTGCTGTAACTATATTAACATCTAAACATGCAAAACTTATTCCTACTGCTAAAGCATCAATACTTGTAGCTATTGATAATACTAATAGCTCCTTATTTGTTAGGTTTTCTTCTTCTTGTGTTATACCATACTCTAATTCTTCATCTTCTTTTTTAGATTTAATAAATCCATTTATCATTCTATATCCAAGGAATCCAAGCAGTATAAGTGCTATCCAATGATCTACTGATTTTATGTAACTCTCGAAGCTTATTCCAAGTAACCATCCTAATAAAGGCATCCCTCCCTGGAATATACCAAAGGCAAGGGCTATTTTTATTCCAAGCTTAGTGGTTAAATTTCTAATCGTCATTCCTTTAGTTATTGATACAGCAAAGGCATCCATTGAAAGTGCTAGTGCTGTTAAAAAAATTGCTATAAAACTCATAATTTCCTCCTATTTAATTCTTTTAACATTACTTGATTTGTATTATTGCGCGTAAAAAAGCGAGACTTATGCATGTTAAATAAACATGCATGAGTCTCGCTTTTTAAATCTAGACCAGACGAATGTCATTGTGTTGATCTAGATACACCTTTTCCGTGCAAACTACTCCCTCAGCAAAGCTAGTAAGTATTATTAATTTATATATAGTATAATATATTATAACATAAATTACAATTTATTAATTGAAATATATGTTATAATTTCAATTATATAACTTGTAATTTGTGTTATTTTTTCAAATACTAAATATGATTTATAATTTTTAGATTAAGGAGATTTATATGTCAAAAAAATTCAATTTCTTAAAAGGCAAAGTTAGAGAATATGTAAAATTTAATATTATTGGTACAATTAATTTTGTTATTTCTCAACTTTTTTATATAATGCTACATCTACTATTTGGCATAAATTACATTGTAGCTTATACAATTACAAGTATATTAAGTGTGATAGCTTCTTATATATTAAATTCTAAATTTACTTTTAAACAAAATAATTATTGTGCTACTAAACTTTCATTATCGATTTTAGTTTATATATTTGAATATATATTTAATATGGGTATTATAATATTTTTAGTTAATTCTTTTAATATTAGTAAAATAATCGCTCCATTAATAGCTCCTGTATTTTCAACTATACCTGCATTTTTCTTAATGAGAGCAGTAATAAAAAGAAAATCAACAAAATAAAATAATTAGTAATATGACAAGCCATCCTCATTGATTAAGTATGGCTTATTATATTACTAATTATTCTATATGTTATTTACATTATATTCTTTATTAAGTTTTTCATTATAACTATTTACCATTTTAGCTAAAGCTTCTTTTACTTCATCTTCATTTGGTAATATTACTATTCTCCTTGCATCTAGTATAAATTTAGTTTCTTTTGTTACTATAGTACTACTCGAGATTTTTTTGTTTACACTACCTTTCATGTTAATAAGTAATTTAGTTACTTCACCTTTTGTTATATTTTTTAAAACTATGTAAACTTCTTTTTCTGTTAATAAGTTTTCATATATAACTTTTTCTAATTCTTCATTAAACATTTCACTTATATTAGTAGTATCATCTTTCACATGCTTTACAGATAATAACTTAGTTCCTTGCATAAATACTATTCCAAAAACGACTATACATATAATATTTAAAATTATATATATTGTGTTATTATCCACTAACTCTCCATAATTAGTTGATAATTGTATTAATATAAATCCAATAAATCCTCCTACAAGACCTACACCTACATCCATATTTACAGCTATTGCTTCTTTGAATTTTTTCTTTCCGTCTTGCTTGTAATCTTCTTGTATTGCATAATTTTTAAGTTCATATAAATCTATATCATTCATAGATTCTGTAGAATATGCCCTTTTGGAAAATTTTTTGTAATCGGTTAAATCTATACTTTCACCAAAATTGAAGACTTCTATAAATTGTTCTCCATAAGTTTTGATTGCTCTTAATATAGCCTTTTTTGTTGCTAATTCTCTTGGTTCATTGTTCCATATTGATAAAGCATACTCTATACTAGCAGAAATTCCTAATATATGATCACATTCAACGCTACCATCTATTTCATAATAACTTAATCCTTTTACTTTGCATTCAGTAGCTAAATTTTTAGCCTGAGCATAAGTAAAATTTCCCCTACATAAGATTGAGTTGGGGTCTAAAGCATGCATTGTCATACCTTCTCTTACTCGATCTCCAAAATCACTTATGGCTTCATCATATTTATCATAAGGTACTTCAATTTTAATAGGAGTTTCATCTTCATTTAAATATCTTAGTTCTCCATAGTTTAGACATGCATTTACACATCTTTCCCCTGTACTATTGTATTTGCTTTTTACTACCTTTGCCATATATCACTATTCCTCCTTAGCTATATAGGCTCCGCTTTTAAACTAGTGTTTTTACTAGCTCTTCTTCACCTAATATGCTAGTTATTCTGACACCGAAGTTTTGCTCTACTATTACAACTTGACCATAAGCTATTTTTTGTCCATTTACATAAATTTCAACTTCTTGATTTTCAAAAGTATCCAATTCTATTAATGAACCCTTTGTTAAGTCAAATATTTCTTTTATACTCATCTGTGTTTTCCCTAGTATTGCTGTTACTTTTAAAGGTATATCTCGTACTCTTTCTATATTCTCATTCATATCTTCCTATCCCTACCTTTTATTATTATCGTCCTTGAAGATTATTTATCATTCCTATCATCTCATCTGTCGCTTGCATAGCTTTACTATTGAATTGAAATGCCCTTTGTACCATAATTAAATCTGTCATCTCATTTTGCATATTTACATTGGACATCTCTGTGTATCCTTGTCTTATAGTCGGATTTTGTACAACCATAACATTTGTGCCTTCTCTTGGTATAAATAGACCATCCCCTACTGATATAAAAGTATCTTCTCCTTGTGGTGCATATATATCTATTTTACCAATATTTTCATTATTTAGAAACACTTCTCCTGATTTATTTATACTCAATTCTCCATTAGATAAATCTACATTTTCGTAATTTCTACCCTCATTAAAAGTTATCTCTACTGCATTTCCATAATCATCAACTAATTTTCCATTTGCATCTAAGTTAAATTCACCATTTCGAGTATAACTTTGTGTTCCATCTGGCTTTGTTACGCAGAAGAATCCATCTCCGTCTATTCCTAAATTAGTTTTTATTCCTGTATTCTTTAGTGATCCCTGAGCAAAATTTCTTGTTGCTATAGATTCTTTTACACCTGTACCTGTAAGAGCTCCCTTATTGCTATTGGGATAAGATATTCTATCTAAAGTTTCAGTGTATAAATCTATAAACCCCATATCTAACTTTTTATATCCTGATGTTTGAACATTTACCATATTATTGGATATAACATCTATTTTAGATTGATTAGCTTGCATTCCAGTTTTGCTAGTATTTATTATATTATACATTTACGTCTTTCCTCCTACCTAACAGTACCTATTTCACTTGCAATCTTTGCAAGTGTTGAATCTATAGTTTGTACTACTTTTTGATTTGCTTCAAACTCTTTTACCGTCTCCATTAATGTAGTTGTTACATCTATAGGATCTACATTTGATCCTTCTACATATCCTTGTCTTATATTGAAATTGTTAGCTTGTACTGGATTTTCACCCTTATACACATTGTTTCCTACTTTGTCTAGATTGTTGTAATCATTAAAGTCTACAACACTAAATTTATAGGCATTGGTACCATTTATACTTATATTGTTATTTGCAGAAACTGAAATTTTTTCATTTCTTGTTCCTATATTTATAGGTTCTAAATTGCCAGTATTCTGATTCATTCCCATAACGTTGTAGCCTGCATTTGTTACTAAATACCCCTGACTATTAACTTTAAAAGAACCATCTCTTGTATAATAATTTTGACCATTTGCATCTTGTACTTGAAAGAAACCATTCCCCTCTAGTCCAAAATCTGTATTGTTTTCAGTTGATCTAAGAACTCCTTGAATATGATTAGTAATAGTATCATCTATTCTTACCCCAAAACTTAAACTTCCTAACTCTTGTGTCTGCGGTTTTCCATTTTTATAATTATCTTTATTAGACAAAGCTACTTCATCAAAAGCCTTTGTTAATAAAGATTCTTCTTTATATCCATTAGTATTTATGTTTGCTAAGTTATTAGTTATAACACTTTGCCTTGCTTGCAAAGTTATCATAGATGATATTGACGAATACATACCTCTTAACATAACTTTTCCCCCATTAATCTATATATTTTAACTTTTTCATATTTTCTCTTAACTTTCCTATTGCTCTACTATTAAGTTGAGATATTCTAGATTCCGATACACCAAGTATCATTCCTATTTCTTTTAAAGTAAGTTCCTCATAATAATAAAGTGATAATACTAATTTATCTTTTTCATTTAACATATCTATAGCTTGTTCCATTATATCTATCATTTCTTTTTTCTCTACTAAATCACTTGTTGATATTGTATTTTCATCTTTTATAGTATCTATTAGTTTAATTTCACTTTCATCATCATACATAACATTATCTAAGGATGCTGTGTTTAAACTTGTTAGTTTGACTTTGATATCGTGTATTTCATCCTTTGATATCTTCATATAATTAGATATTTCATCTATGCTTGGTTGTCTGCAATTTTTATTTTGTAAACTACTAATAGCATTATTGTATTCCTTTATTTTAGCTATATATGATCTAGATACAGGTGACTGTTTTCTTATTTCGTCGATTATAAAGGATGCTACTCTTATAGAAGCATACGTTGAAAACTTAACCCCTCGATTAACATCAAATTTATAATATGCATCTATAAGCCCCATTACACCAAAACTTACTAAATCTTCATACTCAATGCCTATTTTATCTGTATGATACTTAGCTGCAATATGCTTAACAAGAGGCATATTGTTTATTATAAATTGTTCTTGGTCGTATGCGTTCAATATAACTCCCCTCCATTACTATATATTAACTACGCCTTGTGCTTTTATTTGAATATCACTTGGTATTTCATTAAGTGATAAAATTGTTACATTAGGAAATACCATTTCTACTAATTTTCTAAATGGTGCTCTTATTTTTGGAGACACTAACAATATTGGTCTATTATTATGGAAATTAACTTCCTCTGTCATAGCTTGAATATTGCTAAATATTCTATTAGTATTGTCTGGATCTACTGCTGGATAAGTTCCGTTTATAGATCTTTGTAAGTTGTTCCCTACTAAATTTTCTACTTCCATTGATAAAGTAGCTACTGTTATAGCATTGTATTCATCTACTAAGTCAGTACATATACTTCTGCTTAATGCCATTCTCACATACTCTGTCAATAGTTCAATGTCCTTAGTATTTCTTGCATGATCTGCTAAAGTTTCTAGTATACTAACTCTATCTTTTATAGCTATTTTTTCTCTTAATAAGTTTTGGAATACTTTTTGTACTTCCCCTAGTGTCATTAAGTCTGGTATTAATTCATCTACTACTGCACTATATCTCTCTCTAGTGGCGTCTATTATTGCCTTTACCTCTTGTCTTCCTATAAGTTCATGAGATTTTGACTTTATTATTTCAAGTAGATGCGTTACAAGTATAGTTGTCGGGTCTACTACTGTAAATCCGTATAACTCTGCTTCTTCTACTTTATCACTATTTATCCATAAAGCATCTAATCCAAAGGTTGGTTCTTTAGTCTTTATTCCTTCTAAATCTATATCTCCTCCCATTGGATTCATGCATAGTAGCATATTAGGCATCAAGTCGTATGTAACTACTGGAATACCTTTTATTTTTATACAGTATTGATTTGGATTTAACTGTAAATTATCCCTTATTCTTATTGGTTGAACTATAATTCCCATATCTATTGCACATTGTCTTCTTACAGAAACTATTCTATGTAATAAATCTCCCCCACTACTATCATCTGCTAGTGGTATTAATCCATAGCCTATTTCAACTTCTATTGGCTCTACATTTATTAAAGTTGATACATCTTCTGCTGCATCTATATTTGCTTCTGTTGGTTCATGAGTTTGTGCAATCTCTTCTAGTTGTTGCTGTGATTCTTTTTCAGTTTTATTTAGTAAATAGGCAACTAGTATTGCACCGAATCCTAATGTAAAGAATGATGCTTTAGGAAGTCCAGGCATAAACCCTAATACAAATAATATTGTTCCTGTCATTGCTATTGCTTTTGGATATGATATTAACTGTTTTCCTAGTAAGTTACCAAAGTTTTCATCACTATCTGCTCTTGTTACTAATATACCTGCTGAAGTAGATATTAGTAAGGCTGGTATTTGACTTACTAAACCATCTCCTATGGTAAGTCTTATATAAGTTTGTACAGACTGTTCAAAACTCATATTAAGCATTAGTATACCTATAACAATTCCTCCAAGCATATTTATAGCAGTTACTAATATACCTGCTATTGCGTCACCTTTTACGAATTTTGATGCTCCATCCATTGATCCGTAAAAGTCTGCTTCTTGTTGAAGCTCTCTTCTTCTTTTTCTTGCCGTTTGTTCGTCTATCATACCTGCATTTAAATCTGCATCTATACTCATTTGTTTTCCTGGCATAGCATCCAGTGTAAATCTTGCAGATACTTCAGATACCCTTCCTGAACCATTTGTAATAACTACAAACTGTACTACTATTATAATTAAGAATATAATTACTCCTACTACGTAGTTTCCTCCAACAACGAAACTACCAAAGGATTCGATTACATGTCCTGCATAACCTTCACCTAATATAAGTCTAGTTGAGGATATGTTAAGACCTAATCTAAACAAGGTAGTTACTAGTAATATCGTTGGGAATATTGATAATTGTAATATGCTTGTAGAAAAAAGTGTCAGTAATAGTATTAACACTGAGAATGCTATATTACAAGCTAATAATATGTCTAATAACCATGGTGGTAATGGTATTATCATCATTAGTACTATTCCAATGATTCCAAATCCCACTAGCACATCAAATCGTTTTTTCAAATTAAATTTATCCATTTAAAACCTCTTTTTATAGCTTCTTATATCTATTTTTTATTTTATAAACAGCCACTAACACTTCCGCTATTGCCTGATACATTTCTTCCGGAATCTCTTCGTTTATTTCTACGTTTTTATAGATGAACCTAGCTAGTTGTTTATTTTCAATAATTGGAATATCATGCTCTTTGGCAATCTCCCTTATTTTAAAAGCTAGTACATCTGCACCTTTTGCTACTATTATTGGAGCACTATCCTTACCTTTTTCATATTTTATTGCAATTGATATATGAGTAGGATTGGTGATAATAGCTGTAGCTGATGGGACTGATTGCATCATTCTTTGAGATGCTATCTCCCTTTGTTTTTGCTTTATCTTTCCTTTGATATGAGGGTCACCCTCCATCTGCTTATATTCTTCTTTAACTTCTTGCTTAGTCATTTTTAGACCTTTATTATATGTAAATCTTTCATATACCAAGTCAGCTACTGCTATAATGACTACTGCTATAGCTATATCTGATAATAATTTCTTTACCAAATCTAATATGTTATAAATTAGGTAAGGAAAGTAAATATCTCCTATTTTCATAATTCCTTCAAAATTTTCTTCCATAAAAGAATAACCAATATAAAGTAGTACTGAGATAATAGCTAAACTTTTTACTAAAGTACCTAATGCTTTTAAAGAAAACATATTTTTAAATCCATTTATAGGATTTATTTTAGACAATTGTACCTTTAATCCTTCTCCTGTAAGTAAAATCCCTGTTTGCATTAAATTTCCTACAAAAGATAGTGCAATTATTATCGCTCCTATAGGTAAAAATATCTTCATAAATGAGAAGATTAATTTCATAAACAATATCTGTACTGTATTATCATTAAATATTGTTTTAAAATCACTACTTAAAAGTTCAGTTAAAAAGTTCTTAAGCTCTAAAATTATAGAATCTGACATTGTGTAAGCTATTAATAAAACTCCTAGTAAAGTCATAGCTGTAACTATCTCTTTACTTTTAGCTACATTTCCTTTTTTTCTTTCATCCATTTTTTTCTTGCCTGTAGGCTCTTCAGTCTTGTCTCCACCCGCAGACAATGCCATCCCTATAGGTGCCATTGGTGATAAGGTTAATGTTCCATCTAATATACTTGGTATTTTGTTTAGTAGATTATGTATTTCAGTTATAATAAATGGTAAAGATATCATAAAAAAGATAATACCTACTAATACTTTTAGGGGCATTCCTACAACCATTACATTTAATTGAGGAACACTTCTTGATATTAGTCCCATTATTAAATCAGTTATAATAAGTGCTAATGTTATTGGGACAGCTATTTTAAATCCGATCTCAAAGCACTGCACAAAAACATTTACTATATAACTAAAATTATTATTTAAAATTGATTCTCCAATTGGAATTAACTTAAAACTTTGTTGTATGCCTTCTATCAATTTATGATGACCATTCATACCAAAAAACACCATTATTCCCATCCAGTACATAAGATTTTCAATTAACGTGGTTTGAGTTTTAGTATTTGGGTCATATATACTTGCCATAGATAAACCTAATTGTTGGTCAATTAAACTTCCACCTATTCTTAGTGCGTTAAAGCATAGGCTAGTTATATATCCTAATGTTAATCCTGTTATTACCTCCATTGTTACACAATTAATTAATCCCAATGTTGAGGTTATATTTACGTCTACATTTACAGTAAGAGCTATTATTGCAGATATAAATAATGAAAATCCAACTTTGAATATATTAGGTGTTCCTCCTGGAAATATAACATTTAGTGAGCCAAAAAAGGCTGTTAGTCTAATAAATATAAATAACATCTTAGGTTACCCCTTTACTGTTGCTATCATATTCATCATCTTTACTGTAAACTTCATAATTTCTTGTAACATCCAGTTTCCACCAACTGCCAATATTAAAGCTATTACTATTAGTTTTGGTACAAATGTCAATGTTTGTTCTTGTATCTGTGTCGTTGCTTGGAATATACTGATAAGTAAACCTACAACTAAAGATAAAATAAGTATGGGCCCACCTACTAACAAACTAGTGTACAAAGCTTCTTTTATTACACTCATTACCATATTTTCTGTCATATTATTTTCTCTCCTCACTATTTAAAGCTTAAAATTAAAGATTTAATTAATAAATTCCATCCATCAACCATAATGAATAATAAAAGCTTAAATGGTAACGAAATCATAGCTGGAGGAAGCATAAACATCCCCATAGACATTAGAGTACTTGATACCACTAAGTCTATTAGTAAAAATGGTAAATATATTAAAAATCCTATTTGGAAAGCTGTTTTTAATTCACTAATTGCAAAAGCTGGTACTAAAACGTATAAAGGAATATTCCCTCTAGTTATATCAACTTCTTTTGAATCTAAATTAGCATTTTCTACAAATAGTTTTATATCTTCTTTTCTTGTCTGCTTTAGTAAAAATTCTTTCATTGGTATTTCTGCTTCTTTCATTGCTTCAACAATATCTATTTCCTTTGCAACATAAGGTTTTAGAGCATTTTCATTTATAGTATTCATGGTCGGTGCCATTATGAACATAGTCAATATTATTGCAATTCCTATCAGTATTTGGTTAGGAATTGATTGCTGTGCTCCTAATGCTGTTTTTATAAATGAGAATGTAATAATTATTCTTACAAAACTCGTCATCATAAAAATGACTGTAGGTAAAAACATTAAAAAAGTTAAGATTATAAATAACTCTATTAAAGGAGTAAATTCTTTGGTATCTGACATAAGGCTAGTTAGAGTGTCCATCTTTCTTCTCCTTTAACTTTAATTTTTTTAAATCTAATTTTTTTATATCTAGTTTTTTTAAATCTATGTTTTTTAAATTAATATCTCTTTTGTTTAAATTAATTATCTTCTTATGTTTAATTTGCTGTCTTTTTTCTTCTATATTTTTCATTTCTTCAAGACTTAAGTCTTTTATTTTTTCTATCTTTGAAGGTGATGATATTATTACACATCCTTCATCACCTATTTTTAATACAAATACATCTGTATCTTTATTTAAGTTTGTTCTTTCTATCACTTTAGTGTACTTGTATATGCCAATACCTTCTAAGTTTCCTCTGCTAAATCTTATAGATACTACTATAAGAATCATTACAAAAGGTATAAATACAGCTAAATTTACTAAGTACTGTAACATATCATTATTCATAAATTTTTTTATTACTTCTCCTTTTGTTCTACAATTAAAATATCAACTCTTCTATTTGTAGCTCTATTTTCTGGTGTAGAATTTTCAACTAAAGGTTTGTGCTCTCCATATCCTTTAACTGCAAATCGAGTTGGATTTTGGCCTTTTTCTTCTATAAAGTACCTTACTACACTTACTGCTCTAGCTGTAGATAACTCCCAGTTAGAAGGAAATTCTTCAGTATTCATCGGAATGTTATCTGTATTTCCTTCAACTAACACATCATTATCTACGTTACTTATTACAGTTGATATTAGATTTAAAACATTTCTACGGTCTTCTTTTAAAGCTGCTTGCCCAGAGTCAAAAAGTATTGTTTCATCTAATTGAAGTACTACGCCTCTATCTTCTTCTCTTATTTTTACTACATCTGTTAAGCTGTTATTTTCTATTACTGTATTTAACTTTTCTACTAAATTTTCGTACTCTGTATTTCCTCCACTGCTTGGATTTACTTTAGTACTATCAATATCTCCAATATTTTCAATATCTTTAATACTTACGGTTCCAGATAGTGACCCTTGTAGTGCTTCTGATAACTCTTTAAGCTTTTGACTATCAACAGAAGAGATTGAGTATAATAATATAAAAAATGTCAGTACTAATGTTATGGTGTCTGAATAGGTAGCAAGCCAAGCGTCTGGATTTATATCATCCTCAGAGTTACCTCTTCTTTTTTTACGCGACACCACCATCAACTCCTTCTTCTTCAATCATTCTTTTGTAGTAACTACGTTTTTCTTCTACTGTTAAAAAGTTAATTAGCTTTTCTTCTATTACTCTCGCACTGTCACCTTCTTGAATACTTTCAATTCCACATAGCATCATATCTCTGTATTCAACTTCTTTTTGACCTTTATTTTGTATATTAAACCCTATTGGATTTAATATTATATTGGCAAATAGTGCCCCGTAGAATGTTGTTATAAGAGCTTTTGACATTCCAGAAGCTATAGTTTCAGGTGATCCCATATCTGCAAGCATTTGTATAAGACCTATTAAGGTACCTATCATACCAAAAGCAGGTGCATAAGTTCCCCATATTTTAAATATTTTAGAGCCTTTATTATATTCATTTTCTATTGCTTCTATTTCTAATTCTAGTATTTGTTTTATGCTATCTGGCTCGATACCATCTATTGTTAGCTCTAATCCCTTTCTTAAGAAATCATCTTCTATTTCTGATACATAATCTTCTAGGGATAGTGCACCATCTTTTCTTATTCTTCTAGATATTTCTTTAAATTGATCTATTAGGTCTGTTTTGTATATATTGCTTGATGTCATACTTATTTTAAGAAGACCTATCATTTTTTTCAACTCATCCGCTGGATAAGTTATTAATACTGCTGCAAATGATCCCCCTATTGTTATGCCTATAGATGCTGGGTCGAAAAATATCATAAGCCCAGTATCTCCTACCATCATACCAAATAGTACTACTGCTGTTCCGAATAATAAACCTATAGGGGTAAGGATATCTTGCTTTTTCATAAACTCCCCCTATTGTTATCTCTTAAGATTTATTATTTCTTGTAGTAGTTCGTCACTAGTTGTTATTACTTTACTTGCAGCTTGGAAGGCTCTAGTTGTAACTATCATTTCTGTGAATTCTTCTGATAGGTCAACGTTTGACATTTCTACTGCACCTTGGTTTATTTTGCCAAGTTTATTATTTCTAATTGCATCTCCTGAGTTAGCTGATCCGGTAAATATATTTCCTCCTAAAGCTTCTAACCCTTCTGGATTTGTAAATACAACTAAATCTAGCATTGGTTGTCTAGCGTCAACATTTTTCTCTGGTTTTCCATCTGCACCTATTACAGGTTTTCCAGTAGCCGGATCAACTTTTTCTAATTGCGGAACTTTAGTACCATCCTCTACTAAATATGATATTTTACCATCTTTTGAAATGTTAAAAGATATGACCTTTTTACCATTTGTATTGTCTTCTTTTCCTGTTACAGGATCTACTGATTTAGGTATTTTTATCCTATCATCTTTAATGGTATCATCTACTTTATCTCCATCATTAGGTTTAATTGTTTGACCAAGTACATAATATCCTTCTGCTGTAACTAAGTATCCTTCTTCATCTAAGTTAAATGATCCATCTCTCGTATATCCATAATTATCACCTTCACCTAGTTGAACTCTAAACAATCCATCTCCATCTATCGCTAAGTCTGTAGGTCTTCCTGTTGGCTGAATAGCTCCTTGTACCATATTTTTAAATATACCACTAACCTTTGTACCTATACCAACTTGTCCTGGGTTAACCCCTCCTATTCCTCCACCTGGAGCACTTGAATATATCATATTTTGATATAATGCATCTGAAAATCTTGCTCCTGTTTTCTTATACGCTGTCGTTCCTACGTTTGCAACGTTATTACCAACAACGTCCATTTTTGTTTGATTTGCTTTCATTCCACTGATACCTGCGTACATCGATCTTAACATTAATTTACTCCCCCTTATTTTCTGTATCTACATCTGGATTTTCTTCTGGTTTAGTTTCTCCACCTGTATCTATTTTTTCATCACTTACCTTAACAAGAGCTCCGTATTCTATTGATTTTAACTCTCCTGTTTCATCTATTCTTACATTCATATATACTACACCATCTTTTATATGGACACTTTCTACCTTACCAGTATAAGTTTTCTTTCCATAATCCTCTCCAGCCTCTTCTTTTGGAACATAAACTTCAACATTTTTTCCGATAAGATTAGATGCTGCCCCCATAGCTGAATTTACTAGTAATCCATTAGTAGCTCCTAATAAATACTCCATACTGGTATTTAAATTCATCATCTGCTCTAAACTATTAAACTGGGCTAACTGCGTAACATACTGAGTTGGATCTTGTGGGTTAAATGGGTCTTGATTAGTCATTTGAGCTACTAGCATTTTTAAAAATATATCTTTACTAGTTTCTTGACCTGGCAATATTATATCTGTTCCATTTTCAGTTTTATCATAAGTCCTAGTATTGTAATTACTTACATTATTATTAACCGCTGTTAAATTGTTCATTTTTTCCCCTCTAGATTAAAATATTTAAATTACTATCTAATGCCTTATCTTCTTTTATTTCCTCTAATGATTCCACTTCCATATTATTAACTCGATTTCTTTGCTTTTTGTTTTGTTGATTTTTTTTATTGAATTCTTGATTTAAATTATCTGAAAAGAATCTTTCATTATTACTTTTTATATCTACAGAAATTTCCTTAACATTTATATTTAAATCTTTTAAGTGCTTACTTATATCTCCAATATTTTTGTTAACTAAATCAAACACATCATCTTTACTTATAATAATATGTACTTTTGTTTCTTCTAAACTTTTTACAAGCTTTATAGTCATGTCACCAAGTTCTTTTGGAGTTAGTTTTATTTTTATTTCTTCTAAACCATTTGACTTCATGTAGTTTATATTTTTTACAATATCTTCTCCCATAAATTCTTGTCTTACAGTTGTAATATTACTGGTATTTACATCTTGCTTGTTTGTAATATTAGATGTATTAGAATTTATGTTATTAATATTTATAAAAGAATTATTGTCCTTGCTATCTAAAATACTTTCTAAGGTATTTAAGTCTTTGTCTTTTAAATCAGTATTGTTGCTATTTATTATGTTGTTTTTATTTATTAAACTATTAGTTTCTAACTTTTCATAGCTATTTTGTTCTTCTAGATTTGAGTTAAATTGATTGATTAAATCATTTTTTCCATTTTCAACTTGTCCATTGTCTTTCGACTTAGTTTCTAGTCCTAAACTTTCTAATGCTTTATTTGTTATGTTTTTATTTTCTAAATCACTATTATCTTTTGATATTGAATCTAAATCTGTATCTTGAGTACTACTACTATTTTTATTTTGTAAACTTTCTTTTATTAAATCTAATAGCATTGTATCTTCTTTACTTAACTTATTTATATCTGAGTCTTGATTTAAAATAATTTCGTTTAATTTTTCTAAACTAGAGCTGTCATTATTGATTGTTTTACCACTTAATATTTCATTTAAGGATTCAATTTTTAACAAATTATCCAAGGTAATCTCTTCTGGATTATTAGTATTTTTTAAATCATCAAATGTTTTAATATTACTCAATATACTTAATAAAAAACTATAATCAATATTTTTTTCATCCTCATTCTCTTTTGTATCTAACTTTTCATTAAAATCAAGTTCTTCATTCATACTACTTAACTCTTCTAATAAATTTGTAAATCCATTACTATTTGTTTCATTGCCTTTAGTAACATTATTTCCTAGGCAATTATTTAGAAATTGTGCAGAAATATTTAAATTCATATTTTTCATCCTTTTATGATAAATTTACTTTATTTCTTATAAATGAGTACAATGCAAATTCATCATTAGTTATTTGCTCTATTCTTTCTTCTTCTTTTTTTACTCTTTGTAATACATTTTCTTTAAGTATTTCTAAAGACTTTCTCTGTATTTGTTTACCTAGCAAATCTTCTTTTGCTTCACTTACCTTTATTTCTTCTTTTTTAAGTTGAGCATTAGTACTTTTTATAGATTGCGTAAGTGAAGATAAATAATTGATTGTTATCTTTTGTGTTATTACATCCTCAACTTGACTTATATCACAGTACTTTTCATAATTTACTTCTAAGGTTTTTAGATTTTCCTCAACTTTTCTTTTTTTATTTTTAGCTTGAACAAAAAACACTTTACTTTCTTCTTCATTTTTAATTCTTATATCTAATAATTTTTGAAGTTTAAATTTTTCCACTTGGATTATCCCCTTTAATTGAACATAGTTGTTAAGACTTTTTTACTATCTTCAAATAGTGTATCTTCATCTACACTTTGTTTTAAAAATCCGTTTACTGTATCTATGTATTTAATAGACCTATCTATATTTTTATTTGAGCCTTGTTCATAAGCACCTATATTAATTAAATCTTCAGCTTCTTTGTAGGTAGCTAGTATATCTCTTGCAAAAGATGCTGCTGCCTTATGATCATCTTGTGCTATTTCATTCATAAGTCTACTTACGCTATTTAAAATATCTATAGCTGGATAATGATTTTTGTGTGCCAAACTTCTAGATAAAACTATATGTCCATCTAATATTCCTCTCACCGTATCGGCTATTGGTTCATTAAAATCATCCCCATCTACTAATACAGTATAAAAAGCTGTTATAGATCCTTTATCAGACATACCTGTTCTCTCCATTAATTTTGGTAGTATTGCAAATACAGAAGGTGTGTAACCTTTTTGAGCTGGAGGCTCTCCAATAGCTAGTCCTACTTCTCTTTGAGCCATAGCAAATCTGGTTACTGAATCCATCATAAGAATAACCTTTTTACCTTTATCTCTAAAGTATTCTGCTATTGCAGTAGCCGTTAGTGCTCCTTTTAATCTTACTAGAGGTGATTTGTCAGAAGTAGCACATACTACTACTGATTTTTTCATTCCTTCTTTTCCTAAATCTCTTTCAATGAAATCTAGAACTTCTCTACCTCTTTCTCCTATAAGTGCAATTACATTTACATCTGCTTCTGCTGTTCTTGCCATCATTCCTAGTGTTGTACTTTTACCAACACCACTTCCTGCAAATATACCTATTCTTTGACCTTCACCACAAGTTAGAAATCCATCAATTGCTCTTATTCCAGTAGGCATAACTTTTGTAATTCTCGGTCTAGTCATAGGGTCTGGTGGTTCATTATATAAACTATATCTCTCGCCTGATAGTATACTACTTTTATCTATGGGATTTCCTATACCGTCTAGTACCTTCCCCAAAAGTTCATCACTACACCTAACACTAAGAGGTATACCTTGAGCTACTACCCTACACCCTGGACCTATACCTGTTAGTTCACCTAATGGCATTAATATTACAACATCATCCTTAAATCCAACTACTTCACAATTTATAGGTTGATTCAACTGATTATATACTGTACATAACTCTCCTACAAAACACTTAATTCCTTCTACCTCTAATGTAAGACCTATGATTTTTTTAACTTTGCCTTCTGATACTACTGTAGGAATATCTTTGATTCTTTTTTGTATTTTTTCAAAGTCTATATTAATCATAATAGTTCCTCTTTTATTTTATCTAGCACTGCATCTATTCCCATTACAAGCCTACCATTTACAGTATCAATAATCACATTTCCAGCCTCTATAGAGTCATCTTCTAGTACAAATACATCTCCATTTAATCTATAGTTTTCTTTAAGTTCTATAACTTGTTTGTCTAGACTGTCTTTGTACATAGAATTTACTTTTATTACAAAGTTTTCTTTAAGCTCATACTCATTTATTACACCAAGTAATAACTCTTCTATATAAGTTACATCTTCAAACTTACTTCTTAGTGCTTGTTCAGCTATAGATATACTTAATTTCATTATATTTTCTTGGTGTTCTTTAATGTAATTAGTTACATGTTCTTTTGCTTCAAATAAAATATTGTTAGCATTATTTATTATTTCATCAGCTTCTGTTCTTGCTTTTTCTATGTTATCTTCATAAGCTTCCTTGTATCCATCTTCATAACCATTTTGAACACCTTGGCTATGACCTTCTTCATAAGCTTTTTTTTCTATATCTAATGCTTGATTTTTACTTTCTTCTATTATCCTCAATGATTCTTCTTGAGCTAATTTAATAGTTTCTTCATATTTAAGTTCTGCTTGAGCTAACTTTTCTTGTATTTCTTCTTCTATTCTTATTAACTCCTCTGAAGGTACATCAACTACTTCTTCTATTTCATCAGTTTTCACCTGAGTGTTTATCTTTAACTTTTTTTTACCACCATAAACTGCATCTTCCTTTTTTATAACGCTACTATAAAATGAATTCATCATCTGATCCTCTAGATAAAGTTATTTCTCCTGCATCTTCAAGTCTTCTAACTATACCAACTATAGTTTGTTGTGCTTCTTCTACTTGAGATATCTTTACCTTACCTAATAACTCAATTTCTTCTTGAAGTGCTTGAGATGCCCTTTGTGATTGATTTCTAAAGATAACATTAGCAACCTCTTTAGATGCTCCTTTAAGAGCAAAAGCAATATCTTTAACATTAACTTCCTTAAGTATTCTTTGAATCGCCACATTTTCAAGCCTAACAATATCATCAAATATAAACATATTTGACTTAATTTCTTCTGCTAACTCCGCATTTTTTTGTTCTATGTAGTTAATTATACCTTTTTCAGTTTTTCTATCCACATTACTTAATATATCTACTAAGCTATTAACTCCACCTGTATTTTCTACTTCTCTTTGTCCTAATTTAGCTAACTTTGCTTCAACAGCAGCATCTATAGTCCTTATTATATTTGGAGATATAGATGATGTACTACCAATTTTTAGAGATACTTCGTATTGTAATTTAGGTGCTAACTCACTCAGTATTTGCGCAGCTTTATCTGGCTGAATATGAGATAAAATTATTCCAATCGTTTGAGGACTTTCCCCTTGAATACAAGCTAATATTTGCTCTGGCTCCGCTTTTCTTGCACTTATAAAAATCTTTGTATATGCATCGTATTTAATGCCTTCTAAAAGTTTACTTGCCCTTTGATTTCCAAGTGCTCCATTAAGTAAAGATTTTGCACAATCTATACCACCTTCTAGAGCAAATTCTTTTCCTTTGTTTAATTCTATAAATTCTTGAAGAATTTCTCTTCTTTCTCTGGCACTTACAGTATTTATATTTGCTATTTCAACACCTATTTTTTGTATTTTCTTGTCTGGCAAATTTTTTATTATACCTGCTGCTACCTCTGGTCCTAGCGTCATCAAAAGTATTGCTGACTTCCTCGAACCAGTTACTTTTCTTTTTTTAGGTATATCACCTAGGTCAAAAGCATTTCCCGATTTAGTAACTTCCATTTGCAAAATAAACAACCACCTTTTATTCGTTTAACCAATTATTAATTAAATCAGTAACTTGTTCTGGATTTTCAAAAGCATATTTTCTAACTTCTTCTTCTAAGCTAATGCTTTCTTCGTCGCCTTCAACATTAACCATTCTATTTATTTCCATTTGTTCTAGTTTTTGATTAATTAAATCTATTTCAGCTTCATCATCAAACTCTTCTTCTTCTTCTTTAGCTTTTCTCTTTCTAATAAACATAGTTACAAGTGTTGCTACTATTATCAATAACAGCGCTGCCACTACTATAGTTACCGCTTTTAATATATTCATTAATTGAGCATCCTGTTTTATAGCCTCAACTATATTTGCTGGTGCCTTATTTTCATTAAATGGCATACCTACTACAGTGATATCATCTCCTCTTTGTTTATCCATCCCTATAGTATTTGCCACCATATCTTGTATATTTTTCATGGCTCCAGCATCTAAATTCCCATCAATAGCTACTGATGCGGTAATTTTATTTATACCGCCTTGAGCTGTTACTGTTTTGGTTTCTGATTTACCAACTTCATACTCTGTTTTTTCTTCTTTGCTTTCTTCTACTCCATTTTGATTATTTCCTGTGTTATTCATATTGTTATCTACAGCGCCACCATCATTGTTTTGCTCTGTAGTTTTATTTTCACTTTTCGATTCATTTTTAATTACCTTATTTGGATCTACTACTGTTTCAGTTTTTTCATTACTATCAAAGTTCAAATCTGAATTAACAGCAACTTTTACTTTTCCTTGCCCAAATATAGGCTCTAGAAGACTCATAATAGCTCTTTCTAAGTCTGAATCCATTTGTTTTTCAGCTTTTCTAGCCAAATCAAGCCCATTTGCACTTGTAGAATTAACTTTACCATTTTCATCAAATAATCCTTCAGACAGTAAGTTCATATTTTGGTCTATTACCTCAACATTTTGTTTAGGTATATTAGAAGTACTTGCTGAAACTAAAGACATTATAGATCTTACTTGACTCGGATCTAAGCTAGCTCCTGGTTTTAAATTTAAATAAACAGCCGCAGTTCCCGAAATACTTTCTTTAGAAAAAACTGATGACTCTCCATTTGTAATATGTACTCTAGCACTTTCTACTTGTGGAAAAGTTTTTATGGTTTTCTCAATTTCTCCTTGAGTCATTCTTTGTTTTTTTATTTGAAACTCTTCATCCGTCATACCAAAAGAAGAGCCATCATCCATTATTTCAAATCCCTTAGATCCATTAGATATATTTCCTGAAAGTTCAAGTCTCAATTTATCTACTTGCTCCCTAGGTACATATATACTGTCTCCTTCTACTTTTGTTTCTACCTTTCTACTTTCTAATTCTTTGGTAATAGTATTGGCATCACTAGAATCTAATCCAGAAAATAGAACTTGGTATTTACTATTATTTAAGTACATAATTCCAAATATTATTGATAATGTAACTGCTACAACTCCAATTATTGCTGCTATTTTTTTCTCTTTTTTTAAACCTTTAAATTGCTCTGTTTTAGCAGTTATAATTTTTTTTACCTTTTCTATAATTCCCTTCACGTTCATTTATCTACTCCTTGTCAATAGACTACAATTGTACTCTATTTACCTCTTGATAAGCCTCATACATCTTATTTCTAACTTCTAACATTAATTGCATAGACATTTGAGACTCTTGTACTGATAGCATAACTTCATGCATGCTAACATCTTCTCCTTTTATAAAGCCCTCTATCTTATTATTTGCATTTATTTGACTATCGTTTACTTTGTATACACCGTCTTTTACAGTGTCTAAAACATTTTCAAAATTAGTTTTTGTACTTTCACTTTTAGGTTGATCATTTGGTGCTATCTGTTGCTCAACTGCCCCTATGTTTTTCATACCTTGAGTAAATATTTTATTACTTATTCCCTCTATTGCTCCTATTGGCATATACTCACCTCTTTATATTATCTTCCTATTTCTAATGCTTTTGATATCATATTTTTTTGTGCATTTAAAGTGTCTACATTAGACTCATAAGCTCTAGATGCTGTCATTAATTCTGACATTTCAACTAACAAGTCTACATTTGGGTATTCTACATATCCTTCTTCATCTGCATCTGGATGTTCTGGTTGATACACTTTTCTAAGTGGAGACTTATCTTCTTCTATTTTCACTGTTTTTACACCTAACATGCCTAATTTTTCATCATAATTTTCTTCAAATACTGGAATCTTACGTTTATATGCTCCGCCCTCTTCAGTTCTTGTAGTTTTTACATTTGAAACATTAGCTGATACAGTATCCATTCTTAATCTTTCTGCAGATAAACCACTTGCACTAATTCTCATTCCACTAAAAACACTCATTTAATTACCTCCCGGAGATCACACTTTTTGTCATTGCTAATTTTGTATTAGTTAAACTTACTAATGCATTGTATTGCAAAGTAGTAGCTGCTTGGTTAATTTTTTCATTTTCTAGTTCTACATTGTTCCCATCTTCCCTCATAGATGACCCCTCATCTGTTTTTACTTCTATTTTGGGTTTATTATTTAAATTATTATTTAAGGTTTCTTCAAATGTGACGTATTTTCTTTTATATCCGGAAGTATTTATGTTTGCAATATTATTTGCAGTCACCTTGCCTCTTAAGTTTGTAGCATCTAAACTCATTTTCATTAAATCATATATTTCCATAGACCCTCCAAATTTAACCTATTTTAATCTTTTTACAAAAAAAACTACTCTAAAAGAGTAGTTGAATTACTTTCATAACTTAATAATCTGTTGCTAATTATCTCCATGTGAAATAAAGTAACAAAACATATCCCCTTACACTCCATCTACTGTTAATACTATAATGTTGTATTTATACCATTTTTGTATGCTTATATATCACATTATACACTTTTTTACAATAAATTCCTCATTATTTAGCAAATTATGTCAATTATCGTTCGTTATTTTTCGACATTTTCCTCGATTTTGGGAATTATTTTCAAATTTTTATCAGTTATAGAAGTTTGGATTATGTTTTATTTTTAAATTTACACACAAAAAGTTACTCTAAAAGAGTAACTTTATAATCTGCTAATTACAAAAAGTTTTCTAACTCTTCGGCAACTGGCTGGCATAGTCTTTTGACTTTAGCCCCTATAGTTTTGCGTCACTAGATTTCCCTAGTTTTGCCTATTAAATTGTAAATTATTTCCTTGTTTTTATTATATCATATTTATTGTCGTTTGAATATTTTTTTTGATTATACATAGACATTTATGATTAATCCTGTACTTATGGTTCCTTGGATGAATATAAAATCTAGTGGGTTAATTATTATTTCCTCTTTTATACATTCTATATTGGCAAGCTCTCTTTGTATTTCTGATTGTTGATTGTCTATCTTAGATTTATTACTTTGGATCATTTCATTTAATGCTAATAATTGTGATTTATATTTTGATAGTGTATTTTTTATTTGGTTTATCTTTTTCATTGTGTCGTTTATTACTGCTATGGATTGATGTTCATCTTTTATATAATCTGTGTTTGATGTTTCTTCTTGTGATTGTTGTTCTAGGTCTTGTATTCCTTTTGTTAGTTGTTTTATTTTTATTTTTTGTTTTACTTCTTCTCCATTTTGGTTTTGTATTGCTTTTATGTATTCTCGTTTTGCTTGGTTTAATGCATTTTCTACTTGATCTATTTCTTGTTCTTTCATTTGTATTTGTGTTATTTTTTCTTGGATATTTCTTAAGTCTGCGTTTATTACTCTAGCTTTTGTTTTTAGTGTGGAATTTGTGTTACTGCTATTTTGTTTAGATTTTGAATTCTCCTTGCTTTCTTCTTGATTATTTTTTCTACTTTTATCTTTATTAATTCCCCCTGAGAGCGCTGTTTCTTTTATTTGATTTACATAGACTATGTCGTAGATTGTCATGATAACTCCCCCTTATTACTTTAATTATATTGTATTTAGTATAGGATTTCATCTGATTTATATATATAGTTGTTGGTAACAGCCTTTGCTCATTTGTTAATCTTCAAACCCTAATTTCCTAACTACATCTATGTCTAATTCTAGTTTGGAAGATATAGTTTCATCATCAAGTATATCTAATAAATTTTTAGCTATTTCAGTAGCTTTTTCTTCTTTTGCACCGTCTAATGCACTTTCTTTTTGTATCAACGATTGTTCCCTCATAAAATACATTTCTCTTTCTTTTTGATTACCGCTTAATTTACATAGTTGATTTTTAGCCTCTCTAATTTCAGATATATCCATTTCTAAATTTTTCTCTGGCTGTTTTATAAATTGTAACCATGCCTCTAGAACATTTTTAATCCCTATGTCTGTATCTAGCTTTGGCAATTCAATAAAATGAATCTCCATAGTGTCCGTTAACTCCTCATTTGTTTCTAATTCTTTTAACCTAAATACATTATGGTATCTATCATTATCTATACATTTAAAATCTAATATATTTATACATATTGTTCTTTCTAGTTGTTTATACTTTCCTTTATTTTTCATTTGATTAGTATATAACTTACTCCAGTAGTATAAGCTTCTTTTAATAATGTTATATTCATTTTTAACCTGTATTTCTATGTTAACTATATGATTTTTATTTGTCTTTGCTCTTATATCTAGTCTAGAAAATTTATCATCTAGGAATTCTTTTTCAACATCTGTGTTTAGTATTTCTACACTAGTAATGGGTTCATTATTATCTATTACTGCATTCAAAAATGATATTAGTATTTCTTTGTTATTCTCAGATCCAAATATTTTTTTAAACACAAAATCTACTTTAGGGCTTAATAGTTCTATACACATCCTACTCACTTCCTTAATCTATCTCTTGTATCAACTAATACAATACTGTATTTTACTTATTTATATTATAATTATATCATAAAGTTTATTGTCTATACACTAACTCTCTTTTTTATTCTTTGTTACTTGGCTTGTTAACATTGTACTTGACTTAATTATATTATGAATAATTATTTGAATACTTACACTCCTCGATATAATTCATTAAGTTTGCTTTCATCCTATCCACCGCTTCCATATTTCTATATCCTTTTTAATTATAATTTAACCTTAATATATTTGTTATTATTATTTCTTCTTGAACCACCCGTTGGTATTTGTACTAAATCTATTTCTTTAGAATAAGCAAATGAATTAGGTATTTTAATAGCTGTAAGATACTTTCCAAAAATAGCACTAGTATCAATATTAATAGATGCTAACTCATCAATTTCTACATCATAAAAAGAACAGTTTCTAGATCCACATTTACAAAATACCTTTTTATCTCCAAAATTGAAATACGGCATTCCTGATTCAGTATCATAATTTCCCTTAAGGTTATAATAATCCTTTAGACCTATAGTTGCAGTATGACCATGTACATTTATATAGTTTTCAATTGGTGATTTTAGCATTTTTCTATTCCAAATAATACTATTCTCAATCCATATTCTTTTATCTTTTAAGTACTGTTGTAAATCGTCATATGATTTTATTTGTATTTGTTCTAAAATATCTTGTTCTGAATTTATACATGCATGTGTAAAAATGAAATTATGTGCATCCTCTTCACTTTTTAACTCTTCAACATGTGAATACTTTAAGTTCTTGAAAAATTCTACATATTTATTCTCTACATTCAATTCTTCCCATTTAATATATCCATAGTCTAGACCATATAATTGTCTTTGTAAATCAGTTCTAGAAGATAGTGATATTAAAGTTTGTTTAACACCATTATCTTTTATCCAATTACTCGCGTAGTTTTGGAATAAATCAGTTTCATTTATATATTGCGTTATCATGTCGTCGTGGTTTCCTGCTAAAAACACTACCTCAAACTCTTCCTTGATTTCTAATAATAAATCAATGACTTCCTTAGATGAAGGTCCATGGTCTATATAATCACCTAAAAATATTATTTTTGTTTGTTCAGATTCTTTATTATACTCTTCATGGCTTCTTATTTCATTTACTAATTCATTTAATGGATCAAACATACCATGTATATCTCCTACTACCCAGATCATATAAATTCCATCTCCTTAATTTTAATCATGGTTAACTTATTCTTATAAGTTTATATTTATGTTAACTCAAGAAGATATTTTTTTGTCAATAGTATACTTTAGAGCATATTAAGTGCTATATGATTATTTTCGCGTTAACTAATTGATAGATATAGACTATATATATAGTCCTATCCTACTTAAATATTATTTAACCTATTTCTTTTTACTAGCTCTACTCCTATTTCAAAACAATTATTAAATAATTTAAGCTCCTCATTACTCAACACTTGTCTATCTAATGAAATTTCATTTTTGTAAACCATATTATTTATCATAGCTAAAATATGTTCTAGTTCAACTGTATCCTTAGAAGTATTAATATTATATATACTACTCATTTCTTTTACAGTATAGCTATCATTACAAAGCAAGTAATCTAAAGATGTATTGAAATATTCAACAAATTTTAGAATTGCAGTTATTTCAGGAGTTCTTCTGTTGTTTTCATATTGGCTTATAGTTGCCTTAGAAAAGGAATATCCGTATCTTTTATTGATTTCTTCTGCTAGTTGTTCTTGGGTTAAATTTTTAGTTAATCTAAGTTTTTTGAATCGGTCACCAAAAGTACTCATTAGCTGCCTCCATTAATATGAATTCATCTATAATTATATCCTTTATTTGCTAGTATTTAAACATTTTAGTGTAAGTTTTAATATTAAGTAACCTGCTAAGTTACTGTTATCTGCTAAATCTTTGTAGCATTTATAATTCACTTGTTTATTTTTTGTACAAATATGTTATAATATAAATAACATGAAAAAGAGATTACAGTCTAGTGGAATAGAGTGTGATTTCCAAATACATCTATTTGAATTTCTTGAA